>CAZDFF010000113.1:0-11091 GCA_964504425.1 uncultured Hyphomicrobiales bacterium | reverse complement strand
TTCGGCCCACCCCCGGCGGGGAAATAAGCTTCGAAGAAGAAAATAAAAATCGGAAAAGCGACAATAGTCGCGGCACGCGGATATTTTGACTCTACCGCCGCTTATTGTTTGCTATTGTTTAGCTTGACATTTATCAAGACTTGGGGCGGTCGGGGCGATGCGTGCTGAAGAGATGCCGATCATACGCGAACTTCCTTTGTTCGCGACCATGGCGGAAGGCAATTTTGCCGCCCTCATGCAGGTTGCGTATTTGCAGATTTTTCCGCCGCAGGTCCAACTGATCAGCGAAGGCGATCCGGCGGACTTCCTTTATGTAATGGTCGACGGCTGCGTCGAAATGTATGCCGAGAGCAACGGCCGCGAAACCGTCATGCAGCTGGTGAAACCGGTGTCGACGTTCATCCTCGCGGCGGCGATCAAGGACTCTCCTTATCTCATGTCCGCGCGCACGAGCGAGAAATCCAGGGTCCTCATGATTCCGGCGGAAAACATCCGTTCCGCTTTCGAAAACGATGCGGCGTTCGCTCGTTCGGTCGTCGTGGAGCTGGCTTCGTGCTATCGCACGGTGATCAAAGAGCAAAAAAATCAAAAATTGCGCACGGGCGTGGAGCGACTGGCAAATTTTCTTTTACGGTTGCACCGCAGCCAGGGTGCCGATGGCCGCCTTGTGTTGCCTTGCGACAAGCGGACGTTGGCGGCGCTTCTCGGGATGACTCCGGAAAATCTCTCTCGCGCCTTTGGAACCCTGCGGCCCTACGGCGTCGAAGTAAACGGCGCCGAAATACTTCTTTCGAAGGTCGGCGACCTGACGAGCTTGGCGAAGCCGAACCACCTTATCGACGATCCGGATATTTAACGGCGCGTCGATCTTCGTGTCGAAATTGAATCGGCCGATCTAAAAAGATTCAGCCAGCATTCGTTATCAATTAGCACTGTAAATCTGCAATCTCTCTCATTTATAGCTGTGAGAAACGGCTGAAACGGCCCCCGAAACTTCTCATTTAGAAATGGAAGCGACGTATTCCTCGTGGCTCTTGAGTTGAGATAGTGAGCCCGGGTTGTCGATCCGGACGCGAACGATCCAACCGTTTCCGAATGGCTCGTCGTTCACGAGCCAGGGATCCTCGGATAATTTCGGGTTCGTCGCGATGATCTCGCCATTGACCGGCGCGATCAGATCGGAAGCGACCTTTGCCGACTCGACGGTGCCGAAGGCTTCTCCTTGCGTAATCGCGGTGCCGAGCGCCGGCAAATCGAGCAGCGACACTTCGCCGAGTTTTTCCTGGGCATAAGGCGTGATCCCAAGGGTTCCTTCGGCGCCGTCCGGATGTATCCACATGTGTTCATCATGAAATAGGCACGTCGTAGGGTCGATCATCGAATCACCGAATTATTTGAATGATTTTGAAATTAGCGTTCCGCGCCGCGCCGTGGCGCTATTCGATCCGATCTCCCTCCGGGGAAATCAATACGGCTTCGACGGTCGGCAGCATTTTCAAGGTGTTCATGACTTTGCAAGCGCGCTCGCACGCCATGAGCATTTTCTTTCGCTGCGCGTCCGAAATCGGGCCGTCGAGAAGGACCTTGGTTTCGATCGATCCTAGCCGATCCGGGCGATGCGCGACGGTGCCGTCGCAGGTCACCTCGATGCGCGAGAGCGGCAGGTTGCGTCCCTTGGCGTATTCGACGAGGAAGAAGTTCAAGCATGCGGCGGCTGACATCAGCATTAATTCGACCGCGCGCTGGCCGCCGTTTTCGAAGACGGCAATCTCGCCGTACTTCGTCCAAGCCTTGTACCCCGTATCGCCAGCCCAACTGCACCAACCTTGGAGCGCCGCCTCGGTGTGTTCGCTCTCTGACATCGAGCCTGTCTCGCTTTTCGAATATTTCCGCGGTTGGCGTTGTTCGCCTTGCTTTGCGCCTTGGAGGACGCTGTGTTCCGCCAGACTCGGCGGAGATTAGAACGAATAATCGTTCTATACAATATCCAATGGTTGTGTAACATCCTAAAGCGCCTGCCCGATGATCGATTCAGGCGATCGGATCGCGTGCGGTTGGCCGCAGTGGCGAAAATCCGTGGAGAGTGTTAACGTGCACCGCGACGTCATTGCTATGCAGCGGGATGCGTGTGGGGGTAATCCGGCGTCGCGCAAAATTTGTATTTCTACAATTCAGTTCATCCAATTGGGTGCGAAATAGAATTGATGTCACAGGCGACGGCAAAAGAGCGATCGACGAAGGGCGGCGGCTTGCGCGAGCAGGTGCTCGAAACGGCACTCCGCCTTTTCACGCAGAAGGGATATTTCAACACCTCCATTCCCGACATCGTCCAGGAATCGGGCGTGAGTACCGGATCGATTTATCACTATTTCAAGGACAAGGAAGGCATCGCCAAGGCGCTTTTCGAAAGCTTGAAAAAACGGATCGAAGAGAAGTTCGCCGCGATCGAGGCCGAACATAAGAGCACGGAAGATCAATGCCGCGCGGTCATCGCACACTTGTTTCAGATCACCGAAGACGAGCCGTTTGCGATGGAGTTCATGCTCTACGCAAAGCATAAAGAATTCATCCCCGAGGTCGCGCCGGTCTGTTCGTCGAAGCCGTTTCGCCTGATGAGGCAAATGGTCGCTAACGGTATGATTCGGGGCGAGGTGCGGCCAATGGATGCCAATGTCGCCGCGGCATCCGTATACGGGCCGGCGGTCAGGCTGATTCAGCATCGGCTTGACGGCATCATCGAAAAGCCGCTGATGCATTATCTCGACGACGTATGGGATTGCACCTGGCGATCGGTCAAGGTTTGATCCCCGGTTGAACGACGGTGTCGCGAGCGATACATCGCTTGCCCGATGATATCCCGTCGGGACCTTCAGCGACATTCAGCCTGATTGCACGGAAACGGTTGCTTTCTTGCCTCTCGACCGGAAGGCATGACCGTTTCTATACACATTGGCCAGCGAGCGGAGAACGACGTCAGGGGTGTTGGGCGGTCAAAGGCGACTGTGAATATGTTATCTATTGAACCCCATAAATTTGCTGTTAAAATGAACGATCATTCTAATAACGAGGCTGCGTTCAAAAATATTAATTAAATTGGACCCTCCGCCGAAAAAGAGCGGAAAATCAATGGGCCACGAAACCGAATCGCTGGGAGGCGAACATGCACACCACCCCCGACACATCCATACCCATTTCGGATATTTGCGACCGTCGATCCCGATTGATCGCCTAGGCTCCTAGCGCGTCATGGCCGGCTTTGTGCACTATGGCTTCAAGGCCTTTTGCCGCGTTTCCAGGATTACGAGGACATAGAATTCCAATCTGCCGCTCGGGCGGCGGACCGATAATATCCTCGTAGGAAGATGGGCCGCATATGGTAGCGAACGCTGTACAGGATAAGGCAAGGTCGCAGGGCGAAGGCCCCCGATCGTGGGTGTCCCATATCCGCGTGACGCGACGCACGGCGCTGATGATCCTCGGATTCAGTTGCGCCCTTATCCTGTGGTACGTCAGCGTCAAATGGATTCCGCTCCCTGCCTTCAAGCGCATGCCGAATCCCGTCGATGTCATCGTCGAGTGGCTGAGCCCAGACCCCGCCTACGGCATTTCGATATTCACCGCCGACTACTATGTCCACATTCTCTACAGCACCTATCGTGCCACGGTCGCGTTCTTGGTCGCGGTCGTGTTGGGCGTTCCGCTCGGCATCTTGATGGGGTGGAAGAGGTCGGTCCGAGAATACTCGGATGCGCTGTTCACGCTGCTTCGCCCGATTCCGCCGCTCGCATGGGTGCCGCTCGCCATATTGATTTTCCCCGGAACCGAGCCGGCGGTCATTTTCGTCGTCTTTCTGGTCGCGTTCTACGCGACGACGCTCAATACGTGGGTCGGCGTGCGCTCGATCGACGTCGCTTACTTCCGCGCCGCCGCGTGCCTCGGCGCGCGCCCGTCCGACGTGCTGCGCGACGTCATTCTGCCGGGTGCGTTGCCGTCGATTTTCACGGGGCTGCAGATCGCCATGGGGGCGGCGTGGTTCTCGCTCGTCGCCGGGGAAATGATCGCCGCCCGTTACGGCCTCGGGTACGTGATATGGGAAGCCTACAATCTGATTCAGTATCCGACGATCGTCATCGGCATGGTGACGCTCGGTTTCGTCGGCTATGCGTCGAGCGCGCTTATTCGTGTTGTCGGCGATCGCCTCATGCGTTGGCACGAGAAGAACATCGGGGCGGCGCATGAGTGAGGCGATGTTGGGCGCATTGACGATCGAAGGCCTCGGCAAGATTTACGATGCCGGCCGGGAGCGGGTGAGCGCTTTGGAGGGCTGCGACCTCGGCATCGGCGCCGGCAATTTCTTGGCCCTCGTTGGCCCTTCCGGCTGCGGCAAAAGCACGCTTCTCAATATACTGGCCGGCTTCGATCAGCCTACAAGCGGCACCGTGAAGCTGGACGGGGCGGTTCTCGCCGCCGCCGACCGGCCGGCAAGCCCCGGCCCCGATCGTATCGTCGTCTTTCAGGAAGGTGCCCTCTTTCCGTGGAAGACGGTATTGGAAAACGTTACTTACGGGCTGAAGGTGCAGCGCCGCACCGACCCGAAAGTGGCAGAGGAACGGGCGCTCGAGATGTTGGCGCGGTGCGGCGGGCTGGATCGCATAACGCATCAATTCCCCGGGCAAATCTCCTCGGGCATGCAGCGTCGCGTCGAGCTGGTGCGGGCGCTGATCAACGACCCTAAGGTTTTGCTTTTGGACGAACCGTTCCGCGCGATGGACACGGTTTCCAAGGGGCGCATGCACCAACACCTGCTGGATATCCATCGCCAGTTCCCGAAGACCGTCTTCTTTATCACCCACGATCTTGAGGAGGCGATCTTGCTCGCCGACTCGGTGGCCGTGATGACGACGCGGCCGGGCCGTATCCGTATTCAGATGGCGGTCAATCTGCCTCGGCCGCGCGACCCAAAAATGGTGACGTCGCCGGAATTCATCGAACTCAAGGATCATTTGATTTCGATCGTGCACGAGGAAGCAAAAAAAGCCTTCGAGCGCGGCGAGCGGGAGTTGGCGTGATGAGCGGCGATTCATCCAGCGCGGCGCTTCCGGCCAAGGGCGGCTCTTGGTCCCGTCGCGCGCTGCATCGGGCCACGCGGGTTCTTTCGCCGTTCCGCAGCTGGCGGGGTGCCGTCGCCATCATGATCTTCATTCTCGCCTGGCAGGCAGCTGGGATGGTTCCCTGGCTTCTCGGCGGCAAGGTGCCGACGCCGATAGCCGTGATCGAGGTGTTCATAAATTCGTTCGCCACGGATCCGCGCTACTGGCGCAATTGGGCGGTAAGTTTCGAGCGTGTCGTCTACGGCTTCGGCCTTGCGCAAATCTTCGGCATACCGCTTGGCATCGTGCTGGGCCTGAGCCGGACCACGGAAGAGATCGTGTTTCCCGTGTTCGAGGTCCTGCGGCCCATCCCGCCGCTTGCGTGGGTACCGATCTCGATCTTGTTTTGGCCGACGCACGAAAGCAGCATCGTCTTCATCACCTTCATCGGCGCGTTTTTCGTCATCGTCATCAACGTTTTCGACGGAATCAAAAATATCCCGGTGCGTTATTTTTGGCTGGCGACATCGCTCGGCGCGACGAGATTCCAAATATTCTACCGAATCGTTCTGCCAACCGTCATTCCATCGGTCGCCGTAGGCATGACGCTCGGCATCGCCATCACCTGGGACGTGCTGGTGGCAGCCGAAATGATCGCTGGCGATGCGGGGCTTGGGCGGTTGACGTGGGAAGGATACGTCAGCAACACGCCGGCAATCGTCATCGTCGGCATGATCAGCATCGGAATCGCGGGATATATCTCGGCGCGCGTCGTCGACTATTTCGAAGGCCGGTTGATGCCGTGGGCTCAGCACGATCCCAAGCTTCGGGGGCGTCGATGAGCGAGATGTCGAAGGCCGGATCGTTGCGGGCGCAAGGCCTCGCCAAAGCCTATCGCGCCAAAGGGCAGCCCGCCGTGCAAGTCCTCGACGAGTGTTCGTTGACCGTCGACGCGGGCCGTCTGACGGTGCTGATGGGGCCCTCGGGGTCGGGCAAGTCGACGCTTGCCTATATTCTTGCGGGATACGTGGAGCCCGACGCGGGCGAAGTGCACCTCGACGGGGCGCGGGTTCGCGGTCCCGGTCCGGATCGCCTGATGGTGTTCCAGGAATCGACCTTGTGGCCGTGGATGAGCGTCAATGCCAACGTACTGTTCGGTCCCAAGATGCGAGCCTCCGTCGCTTCGTCCGATGCCGACGCCAGGGCGCACGAACTGTTGGTTCGATTCGGCCTTGCCGAATTCGCCAATAAATACCCGGGGCAATTGTCCGGCGGCATGAAGCGACGGGCCGAGATCGCCCAGGCGCTGATCAACGACCCGCGAGTCCTCATCATGGACGAGCCGTTTCGCGGGCTCGACGTCATGACGCGCGAGTTGATGCAGGAGTACTACCTCAAGGTATTCGAGGAAACCCGGCCGACGACATTGTTCATCACGTCCGAGATCGAAGAGGCGATCTTTCTGGCCGACGTCATTCTTTTCATGGATCCGACGCAGCGACGGATCGGCCACTCGATAGAGATTGATTTGCCCCGACCGCGAACTTTCGACGTCATGGCGTCCGAGAAATACAGAGAGATCAAGGCGCGTGCGATGGAAGTGCTGTACGAGCACGAAAATGGAGAGACCGTTTAACCGAAATTAATCAAATTGGGAGGTCTGTATGTCTTTCAACAAAACGACGGTTGCCTTGGCGGTCGCGTTGACGATTGCCGCTTCGGGATCGGCGGGGGCGGCGGGTCCGGTGGATATCACCTACGGGTATCACCCGTATTGGACCGGCGGGTGGAATGGCGTCGTCATCAAGCACAAAGAATTGTGGAAGAAATACCTGCCCAAAGGCAGCAAGGTCCGCTTCGAGCCGCACCTGACCGGCCCGCCGATGATCAACGCGATGCTTGCGGATAAAATGCAGATCGGAACCATGGGCGACATGCCTTCGTTGGTCGCGACGACGAAAAAAAGCATTGGTGACCTTCGCCTCGTTTCGGTGCCGATGTATAGCCTCGGCCAGCAATGCAACAAGATTCTCGTTCGCAAGAACGCGCCGGAGTTCAAGAGTTACAAGGACGCAATGGCGTGGATGAACGGCAAGGAATTCGCCGTCCATCGTGGCACGTGCGCCAATCGCTTTAGCGAGTCGATCATCGCCAAGGGCGCGTTCAAGCCCTCCAAACTCGCGTTTACCGCGATCGAAGTCATCGCCAGCAACTTCGAGAGCGGAAAATTGGATGCGGCGGCGATGTGGGAACCGCATGCCCGCCGCGTCGTCGAGCTTGGTTACGCAAAGTACGCGGCAACCGGGGCGCCTTGGGGCGAGGCAGACGCCAACTTTTCGCTCATGCGCCAGGACTTCATCCAAAAGAATGCCGAAGCGGCCGCCGGCTGGATGAAGGCGGAAATCGAGGCCGTTCGATTCATGATCGAGCACCCGAAGGAGACGGCCCAGATGGTCGTCGACGAGGTCAAGGGGTACGATCACAAGACCGCATGGAAAGCCCTTTACGAAGGACACGGCGATGCCGTCGGCGGCACGCCCGTGACGTATGTCGGGAAAATGGTTTTCGACGAGGACGTCATCAAGCTGATGAAGGGCGGATATGCGTTCCTCCACAAGATCAAGGTTCTCAAGTCGCCCGACATGCCGAAGGACGCGATCAACGACGGTCCGTTGAAGCAGGCGCTTGCGGCCATGAATGCCAAGGCGCCGCTTGGCGAGATAAAGCGGCAGTCCTCTAAATAAGTTCGGTGGGACGGCGGGGCGCGCGGTCGACCAAATCCGTCTCGGCGGAAATGGCGGCGGCGCGCCGAGCGCCGGCCAACTACCCGGATTTTCCGTTGATTCCATGCGCGATTGCCGAGACAGTGCCGCCATGATACGGTCGTGACTTAACCAAGGGGAGAATGCCCATGGACGTCGTTTCCGCCGCCACCGCGGCCGTATCCATCGCCAAGAGCGCCGCGGACGGTTCGGCCGACCTTGCCGCCGTCAAGCAAAAGGCCGTGGCCGATCAGGCCGTCGCTCAGATCGTGCAGCAGGCGACCCAGCAAATCGTCGAAGCCAACAAAGTCGACGTCACCGCCTGACCCCGTCAGCGTCCGTTTTCATGCGGCCCATCCGATCGGCGAGGCGGGGGCGTTTGTCTGCCTACCCGCTAGACGGACCTGACTTTGCGTCTCCGGTTTCTACCGTGCGGCGATGCAGGATGGGCATGGTTTCGAAATAAGGGCGGATGACGGGTGATTTCGAGGCCCTGAAATCGGCGAATGGTCCGTCGAATCCGATCCGCCCTTCGTGAATCATCACCACGCGCGGTTCCAATCGACTCAGCAGGTCCTTGTCGTGCGTGACGATCACCGACGTACGCGGCGACTCGCCGGTGCGCCGTTGGCGGTGTGTGGCGTCGATCAGGTCATGAATCTGCGCGGCGCTAGTGGGATCGAGCCCGGTCGTCGGCTCGTCGTAAAACAATACCTTGGGGTCCATCGCCAACGCGCGGGCTACGGCCAAGCGCTTGGCCATGCCGCCGGACAGGCTTTCCGTCGGCGTCGCCAGGAACGCATCGGTCGCGGGCAAGGCGACCGCCGTTAGTACGGTGCGCGCGATCTGGCCGATGTCCGCTTCGCTTCGGTCCCGTATCTCGCGAAGCCAAAGGGCGATGTTGTCGTAAACCGTTCCCGAGAACAGCGCATTGCGCTGGAATACGACGCCCCAATGGGTGTGAATTCGATCGATCGCCTCGCCGTCGATGGCGGCAAGGTCGACGAGGGGGGCGTTCGGCGCCGAATGATCGGCGACGAGAACGCGCCCGGCGTCGGGCTGCACTTGGCCGAACACGTGATTCAGCAATACGGTCTTGCCGCAGCCGGAGCCGCCGACAATCGCGACCAACTCGCCGGGCCGGATTTCGAGGTCAACGCCGGTTAAGACGCGGCGGCCGCCGAACGATTTTTGCAACCCTTCGATTCGGATCTCCGCCGGTTCGGGTTGGGTCGGGGCTTCGGCGGAGACCATCGCGGCGTTATTTCGCGCCGTCGCGCTTGAGCGCGAGCGCGACCGAGTTCATGCAATAACGTTGCCCGGTCGGTTGGGGCCCGTCGTCGAATACGTGGCCTAAATGCGCATCGCATCGGGCGCAACGGACCTCGACCCTTTTCATGAAAAGCGAACCGTCCTCGTGCAATTCGACCGCGTCGGGCCCGGCGACGTCGTAGAAGCTGGGCCAGCCGGTGCCGGAATCGAATTTGGTATCCGATAGGAACAGCGGATTGCCGCAGCAGACGCAAATGTAGACGCCCTTGTCGTGACAGGCATTGTACTTGCCGGTGAACGGGCGTTCGGTAGCGTGACCGCGACAGACGCGGAACTGTTCCGGCGTCAGGCGCCGGAGCCACTCGTTGTCGTCAATGCGAAGCTTTTCGACCATCGAAATCTCCCTTGTCGGCAGCGGTCTCAAGATGGGGGACGGCCGGGAATTTCGCAAGGTGCCGCCGATTACCTTATGGCGTTACAATACCTTGCGCGCTTTCAAATCCGCGATGTCGGCGTCGTTCATACCCAGGACTTCCTTCAATACCTCGTCCGAATGCTGGCCGACGGTCGGCGGCGGGCGGCGGTAGGTTACCGGCGTCTTCGACATCTTGATCGGATTGCCGATCAGGCGGACCTTGCCGCTGCCGGCCGTCGGGTGCGGCAGTTCGATGTCCATGCCCCGCTCGCGGACCTGCGGGTCGGCGAACACCCGGTCGATGGTGTTGACCTCGCCGCATGGCACGCCCCGGGTCGCGAGGCCGTCGAGCCAATGGCGGCTGGTGTGGGCGCGTGTGACCTCTTCCAGAATCCGGATCAATTCGGGCCGGTTCGCGACACGCGCGTTGTTGGTAGCGAAGCGGGGGTCTTTCGCCAGATCGGGCCGGCCGGCGAAGTCGCAGAATTTGCCGAACTGATAGTCGTTGCCGACCGACAGGATAATGTAGCCGTCGGCGGTCGGCATGGTCTGGTAGGGGACGATGTTCGGGTGCGCGTTGCCGAGCTGCACCGGCACTTTGCCGGAAAGAAAGTAGTTCAGGCCCTCGTTGATCAGCCAAGATACCTGCGTGTCGAGCAGGGCCAGATCGATCGACTGGCCTTTGCCGGTCGCATCGCGATGCCGCAGCGCCGCCAGGATGGCGACCGAAGCGTACATCCCGCACATGACGTCGGCGATGCCGACCCCGACTTTCATCGGTGGGCCGCCGGGCTGACCGGTGATGCTCATGATGCCGCCCATGCCCTGGGCCAGCAGGTCGTAGCCGGCGCGCGGGGCGTAGGGGCCGGTCTGGCCGAAGCCGGTGATGGCGCAATAGATCAGCCCGGGGAATTCGGCTTTCAGGTTGTCATAGGCGAGGCCGTATTTTTCCAGTCCGCCGACCTTGAAATTGTGCACCATGATGTCGGCGGTTTTCAGCAGCCGGCGAATCAGTGCTTGGCCCTCGGGATTTGCAATGTCGATGGTGAGCGATCGCTTATTGCGATTGGCCGAAAGATAGTAGGCACTTTCGCGGGTCGGGTTGCCGTCCTTGTCCTTGATGAAATTCGGCCCCCATCCGCGCGTGTCGTCGCCGTCGACCGGACGTTCGATCTTGATCACGTCGGCGCCGAGATCGCCGAGCAGCTGCGTGCAGGTCGGGCCCGCCAATATCCGCGTCAGGTCGATCACGCGAAGGCCCGAAAGCGGTCCGGAAACATCGTTCATCGATTGCAGTCCTCGAGCGATTGAAAACCACCGCGCGCGGGAGCGCCGGGCGGCGGCAGTATAGTCGGCGGCTATCCCTCGAACCATGCCGCCGATGACGCCAATCGGGGCTTTTCCGGATGGCGTCGGGGCCTATAATCTGCGCCCGTGGGACGGACGCAAGAGCCGATCCCGAAAAATTTCGACCGCATCCCGCCCAAGGAGGAGACAGACATGGACGTGAAAGCCGCGATAGCCGTGAAGGCGGGAAAGCCGCTGGTGATCG
>CAZDFF010000112.1:0-11117 GCA_964504425.1 uncultured Hyphomicrobiales bacterium | reverse complement strand
CTACAACTCGGTGATGACCAAGGGCGAACGGGTGATCGCCATTTCGGGCTTCATCGGCGGCCACGTGCGCCAGCTCTACGGCGTGCCGTCGGCCCGCATCCGCATCATCCATCGCGGCGTCGCGATCGACCGCTTCGATCCCAAGATGGTGACGGCGGAACGGGTGATCGCGTTGGCCAATGCGTGGCGGCTGACGGACGGCCTGCCGGTCGTCATGCTGCCGGGACGGCTGACCCGCTGGAAGGGCCAGACGGTGTTCATCGAGGCCTTGGCGAAGGTCGGCCGGCGCGATTTCCGCGCTCTGCTGGTCGGCTCCGACCAGGGCCGCACCGGCTATCGCCAGGAACTGGACGCCTTGATCCAAAAGCACGATCTGGGCGAAGTCGTGCGCATCGTCGATCACTGCAACGACATGCCCGCCGCCTACATGCTGACCGACGTCGTCGTTTCCGCGTCGACCGATCCGGAAGCGTTCGGCCGCATCGTCATCGAGGCCCAGGCGCTGGGCCGTCCGGTGATCGCGTCGGACCACGGCGGCGCGCGCGAAACCGTGGTGCCCGATGAAACCGGATGGCTGGTGCCGCCGGGCGATTCCGACGCGCTGGCCGCCGCCATCGCCCGGCTGCTCGATCTCGCCGAACCGGCGCGCCGGGCGCTGGCGGAAAAGGCCATCGCCAACGTGCGCGCCCACTTCACGACCCAGGCCATGTGCCAGAAGACGCTCGAGGTCTACAACGAGGTCCTCCAGCAAAAACCGGAGCAATCGTGACGGCGCGGGCGCCGGAACGAATCCTGGTCGTCAAGCTCGGCGCGCTGGGCGATTTCGTGCAGGCGTTGGGCCCCTTCGCCGCGATCCGCGCGCACCACCTCGATGCCGACATCGTCCTGCTGACGACCAGGCCCTACGCCGATCTCGGCCGCGCGTCGGGATATTTCGACGAGGTCTGGACCGATCCCCGCGTGCCGTGGTGGCGCGTCGGCGCCGTGCTGGCGCTGCGCGAACGTCTGCGTGGGCCCGGGTTTTCGCGGGTCTACGACTTGCAGACGTCGGATCGCAGTTCCGCCTACCGGCGCCTCTTCTGGCCGGGCCCGTATCCGGAATGGTCGGGCATCGCCCAGGGCTGCTCGCATCCGCACGCGAATCCCGATCGCGATTTCATGCACACCGTCGAGCGCCAGGCCGAACAGTTGGCGATGGCCGGCATCGCCTCGGTGCCGCCGCCGGACATCGCCTGGATGGAAACCGACGTGTCGCGCTTCGGGCTGCCCGGCGATTTCGCGCTGCTGGTGCCGGGCGGCGCGCCGCACCGGCCGGCGAAGCGCTGGCCGGCCGAACGCTATGCCGATCTCGCCGGGAATCTGGCGGGCCTCGGTATCGCGCCCGTGGTCGTCGGGGGCAAGGAGGAAGCGAGCCTCGCCTCGATTATTTGCGAGAAAGCGCCGGAGGCGGTCGACCTGACCGGCAAGACCACGCTCGCCGACATCGCCGCGCTGGCCCGGCGGGCCAAGGCGGCGGTCGGCAACGACACCGGGCCGATGCACCTGATCGCGGCGGCGGGCTGCCCGACCCTGGTGCTCTATTCCCAGGACTCCGATCCGGCGCTGTGCGGCCAGCGCGGCCCCCGGGTCGAAATCCTGCGCGTGCCCGATCTGGCGGCCTTGGAATTAGAGGCGGTAATCGAGCGTCTGCCGCTGTCCTAACCCCCCGGATTCCTTGACAGGGCGTCGATTCCCTCTACATTCCGGGCGTTTTCAACGATTTGCTGGCATTTTTTCCGATGGTCGCGATCACCCTCCCGGACGGCAGCGTCCGTCCCTTCGACAAGCCCGTGATGGGCGCCGACCTCGCCGCCTCGATCGGCCCGGGGCTGGCCAAGGCCGCGCTCGCCATCAAGGTCGACGGCAAGATGCTCGACCTGGCGACGACGCTCGACAAGGACGCGACGGTCGCCATCGTCACGACCAAGGACCCGGACGCGCTGGAACTGCTGCGCCACGATTGCGCGCACGTGATGGCCGAGGCGGTGAAGGAGCTTTACCCCGAAACCCAGGTCACCATCGGCCCGGCGATCGAGAACGGCTTCTATTACGACTTCGCGCGGCCGACGCCGTTCACGACCGACGACCTGCCCAGGATCGAAGCCCGCATGCGCGAGATCGTCGATCGCAACGAACCCATCGTCCGCGAGGTGTGGGACCGGTCCGACGCGATCCGCTTCTTCAAGGACCAGGGCGAGCACTACAAGGCCGAGATCATCGAGGCGATCCCGGCCGGCGAGCCGGTCTCGCTCTATCGCCAGGGCGATTTCATCGATCTTTGCCGCGGCCCGCACCTGCCGTCGACCGGCAAGCTCGGCAAGGCGTTCAAGCTGATGAAACTCGCCGGCGCCTACTGGCGCGGCGATTCCAAGAACGAAATGCTGCAACGGATCTACGGCACCTGCTGGGCCGACGAAAAGCAGTTGAAGGCCCACCTCACCATGCTGGAGGAGGCGGAGAAGCGCGATCACCGCCGCCTCGGGCGCGAGATCGGGTTGTACCATTTTCAGGACGAAGCCATCGGCAGCGTCTTCTGGCACCCGAAGGGCTGGACCCTTTGGCGCACGGTCGAACGCTACATGCGCGACACGCTGGAAAACCACGGCTACGTCGAGGTCAAGACGCCGCAGCTGGTCGACCGCCGCCTGTGGGAAGCCTCCGGCCACTGGGAAAAATTCGCCGACGCCATGTTCACCGCCGTGCCGCGCGCCGAATCGGCGAAGGACACGGAAGGCGACCGGGTCTACGCGATCAAGCCGATGAACTGCCCCTGCCACGTGCAGATCTTCCGCCAGGGCATCAAGAGCTACCGCGACCTGCCGCTGCGCATGGCCGAATTCGGCGCCTGCCACCGCTTCGAGCCGTCGGGCGCGCTGCACGGGCTGATGCGCGTGCGCGCCTTCACCCAGGACGACGCGCACATCTTCTGCACCGAAGACCAGATCGTTTCCGAAACCAAGCAGTTCTGCGACCTGCTGACCAAGGTCTACCGCGATTTCGGCTTCGTCGACGTGAAGGTGAAGTTCTCCGACCGGCCGGCGACGCGGGCGGGCGCCGACGCGATCTGGGACAAGGCGGAAACGGCGCTGATGGAAGCGACCCGCGCGGCCGGGCTGGAAACCACGCTCAATCCCGGCGAGGGCGCGTTCTACGGGCCCAAGCTGGAATTCGTGCTGCGCGACGCCATCGGTCGCGACTGGCAGTGCGGCACGCTGCAGGTGGATTTCGTGCTGCCGGAACGCCTCGACGCGGTCTACATCGCCGAGGACGGGCAGAAGCACCGCCCGGTCATGCTGCACCGCGCGATCCTGGGGTCGTTCGAACGCTTCCTCGGCATCCTGATCGAACACCACGCCGGCCGCTTCCCGCTGTGGCTGGCGCCGGTGCAGGTCGTCGTCGCCACGATTACCAGCGAGGCGGACGGTTACGCGAGCGAGGTGCTGGCCGCCTTGCGCGCCGCGGGCCTCAAGGCCGAGGTCGACCTGCGCAACGAAAAGATCAACTACAAGGTCCGCGAGCACAGCCTGGCCAAGGTGCCGGCGCTGCTGGTGGTCGGCGCGCGCGAAGCCAAGGACAAAACGGTCGCGATCCGGCGCCTGGGCGGCGAAACCCAAGAAATTCTTGCGCTAAACGAGGCAGTCGCTAGACTTGCCGCCGAAGCGGCCGGTCCCGGCTGACATCGCCGGGCGGCCTCCTTTTTATTCAACAAGAGACAGGAGACTTTAAATAAATAAGCGTCCGTTTGCCCCGTCGCCCTCCCGCGATGGACCGCGCATCAACGAAGAAATCGATGTCGCCAAGGTCCGTCTTGTCGGTTTCGACGGCGAAATGATCGGGGTCGTGTCCGTCCGCGAGGCGTTGGAAATGGCCCAAGAGGCCGGCTTCGATCTGGTCGAGGTGTCGCCCAGCGCCGATCCCCCCGTCTGCAAGATCCTCGATTTCGGCAAGTACAAGTACGAGGCCCAGAAGAAGAAGAACGAGGCCCGTAAGAAGCAGAAGGTCATCGAGGTCAAGGAAATCAAGATGCGCCCCGGTATCGACGAGCACGATTACCAGGTGAAGATGCGCAGCGTGAAGCGGTTCCTCGAGGAAGGCGACAAGGTCAAGATGACCATCCGCTTCCGCGGCCGCGAAATGGCCCACCAGGATCTCGGCATGAAGGTGCTGGACCGGGTCCGCGTCGACGTCGACGAGGTCGCCAAGGTCGAGCAGTTCCCCCGCACCGAGGGACGCATGATGACCATGGTCATCGCGCCCAAATAGGTCTCGGAATCGGCCCCGAAAACGGCCGTTTTCGGGGCCTTTCCCGGCCTCTTGCAATCGTCCGGCCCCGAGGCTATAAACCGGCCTCCCCGCAAGGGGGCGAGCGGTCCGGCAGGGCATGCCCAGCCGCTCGATATGCTCAAGGCCTTTAAGGGCCTTCACCCCATGATCTAAGGAACAGCAAAATGCCCAAGCTCAAGTCGAAGTCGAGCGCCAAGAAGCGCTTCAAGCTCACCGGTACCGGCAAGGTCGTCGCCGCGGTCGCCAACAAGCGCCACGGCATGAGCAAGCGTCCGCAGAAGATGAAACGCAAGGCGCGCAGGACGATGATTCTCTGTCCCGCCGACGCCAAGCTCGTCAAAACCTATCTGCTGGACATCTGAGGAGACCGGGCCATGGCACGCACGAAGCGGGGCGTCACCACGCACGCCCGTCACAAGAAGATCGTCGACATGGCGGCGGGTTACCGCGGCCGGTCGAGCACCAATTTCCGCATCGCGATCGAGAAGGTCGAAAAGGGGCTGCAATACGCCTACCGCGACCGGCGCAACCGCAAGCGCTCGTTCCGCGCGCTGTGGATCCAGCGCATCAACGCCGGGGCGCGCCTGCACGGTATGACCTACTCGCAGTTCATGAACGGGCTGTTGAAGGCCGGCATCGAAATGGACCGCAAGGTCCTGGCCGACATCGCCGTCAAGGAACCGGAAGCGTTTAAGGCGCTGGTCGAACAGGCCGGTGCCGCTCTCGCCAAGACCGCCTGATCCGCCGCGGCGGATTTCTAAAGGTCAACGGATAGAGGGGAGCCGGCCGAAAGGCCAGGCTCCCTTTTGCTTGTAGGAACCGAAGAGCGCGCGATGTCCGACGTTGAATCCCTGAAGGCCGAACTGCTGGCCGAGGTCGCCAAGGCCGCCGACCTCGACGCGCTGGAAAAGGTGCGCGTCGCGGCGTTGGGCAAGAAAGGCGCGATCACCGACCGCATGAAGGGCCTGGGCGCGCTGTCGCCCGAGGACCGCAAGGCCGCCGGCCAGGCGCTGAACGCGCTGAAGGACGAAGTCGCGATGGCGCTCGACGCGCGCATCGCCGCGCTGGGCGACGTCGAATTGGATCGTCGCCTCGCCGCCGAAAAAATCGACGTCACCCTGCCGCCGCGCCCCGAATCCGACGGCCGCATCCATCCCATCAGCCAGACCATCGACGAGGTGATCGCCATTTTGGGCGACATGGGCTTCGCGGTCGCCGAGGGGCCCGACATCGAGGACGACTGGCACAACTTCACGGCGCTGAACATTCCGCCCGACCACCCGGCTAGGCAGGAACACGACACCTTCTATTTGCCCGGTACGCCTTCGAATGGCGCCGCCGGTGGCGGCGACGGCTCGGACAAAAAGATCGTGCTCCGCACCCACACCTCGCCGGTGCAGGTCCGCACCATGGCGAACGGCAAGCCGCCGTTCCGCATCATCGTGCCCGGGCGCACCTTCCGCTGCGACTACGACGCCACCCATTCGCCGATGTTCCATCAGGTCGAAGGCCTGCTGGTCGACGAGGCGACGCACATGGGCCATCTCAAGGGGTGCCTGATCGATTTCTGCCGCGCCTTCTTCGGCGTCGAGGATTTGCCGGTGCGCTTCCGCCCCAGCTATTTCCCGTTCACCGAACCATCGGCGGAAGTCGACATCGGCTGCACGCGGAAGGACGGCGAATTCCGCATCGGTCGCGGCGACGACTGGCTGGAAATCCTCGGCTGCGGCATGGTGAATCCGAAGGTCCTGCAAAACTGCGGCGTCGATCCGACCCGATACCAGGGCTTCGCCTTCGGCATGGGCATCGAACGCATCGCCATGCTGAAGTACGGCATCCCGGATCTGCGCACGTTCTACGAATCCGATCTGCGCTGGCTGCGCCATTACGGCTTCCAGGCGTTCGACCGGCCGTCCCTCGCCGCGGGGCTGGCGCGATGAAATTCACCCTCGGCTGGCTCAAGGACCATCTCGAAACCGACGCGCCGTTGGACGCGATCGTCGAGCGTCTGACCATGATCGGGCTCGAGGTCGAGGGCGTCGCCGACCGCGCCAAGGGCATGGAAACCTTCGTCGTCGCCCGCGTGTTGGAGGCCAAGCGTCACCCGGACGCCGACAAGTTGCAGGTCTGCACCGTCGACACCGGCAAGGGCACGTTGCAAGTGGTCTGCGGCGCGCCGAACGCGCGCAAGGACCTCGTCGGCGTGTTCGCGCCCGAAGGCTCGTTCATTCCCGGCACCGGGATCACCTTGAAGAAGGCGAATATCCGGGGCGTCGAAAGCAACGGCATGCTGCTGTCGGAACGGGAACTCGCGCTCAGCGACGAACACGACGGCATCATCGAATTGGATTCTTCCGCGCCCGTGGGCTCGCCGGCCGCCGCCGCGCTGGGGCTGGCCGATCCGGTGATCGAAATCGCCATCACGCCCAATCGCGGCGATTGCCTGGGCGTGCGCGGCGTCGCCCGCGATCTGGCGGCCTCGGGCCTCGGCAAATTGAAACCGCTGGTCAACGGCCCGGTGCCCGGCACCTTCGAAAGCCCGGTGACCGTCGCGCTCGATTTCCCGTCGGAGTCCAAATCGGCCTGCCCCTATTTCATCGGCCGCTTCATTCGCGGCGTGACCAACGGCGAAAGCCCGAAGTGGCTGAAGGACCGGCTGCTGGCGGTCGGCTTGCGGCCGATCTCGGCGCTGGTCGATATCACCAATCTGGTGTCGCTCGATCTCGACCGGCCGCTGCACGTGTTCGACGCGGCGAAATTGACCGGCGGCATCCGCGTGCGCCTCGCCAAGCCGGGCGAACGCATGGCGGCGCTCGACGGCAAGACCTACGACCTCGATCCCGCCATGACGGTGGTTTCGGATAATGCGGGACCGCAGGCCCTGGGCGGCGTGATCGGCGCCGAAAGTTCTGGCTGCACGGAAACCACGACGGACGTGTTCGTCGAATCCGCTTATTTCGATCCGGCGCGCACGGCCGCCACCGGACGCAAGCTCGGAGTCCTGTCGGACGCGCGCTACCGGTTCGAACGCGGCGTCGATCCCGCCTTCGTCCGGGGCGGCATCGAGGTCGCGACCCGGTTGATCCTGGATCTGTGCGGCGGCGAGCCCTCGACCGTCGTCGTCGCCGGGGCCGAGCCCGAATGGCGGCGCAAGATTTTGCTGCGGCCGTGGCGGGTCGGCGCGCTGGCCGGTCTCGACGTGCCGGCCGCCGAAATGGAACGGATTCTGTCGGCGCTCGGCTGCGTCGTCGACAAGAACGGCGACGCCCACGACGTGAAAATTCCCTCCTGGCGCGGCGACATCGAGGACGAAGCCGGCCTGATCGAGGAAATCGCCCGCATCGCCGGCTACGACAAGATCGCGCCGGTCTCGCCGCCGCGCCCGCAGGCGATTCCGGCGCCCGCGCTCTCGGCCGAACAGCGCCGCCGCGCCGATACCCGCCGCCTGCTCGCCGGCCGCGGCTTCGTCGAGGCCGTGACCTATTCGTTCCTGCCGTCGGCCCACGCCGACCTGTTCGGCGGCGTGCCCGATACGCTCCGCCTGGTCAATCCGATCAGCGCCGATCTCGACGTCATGCGGCCGTCCCTGCTGCCGAATTTGATCGCGGCGGCCGCGCGCAACGCCGATCGCGGCATCGCCGACGCCCGCCTGTTCGAACTGGGGCCCCAGTACGCGGGCGACAAGCCGGAAGACCAAGCCATCGTCGCCGCCGGGATTCGAACGAGCCAGGCCGTCCCGAAATCGTGGACCGGCCCCGCCCGCCCGGTCGACGCGTTCGACGCCAAGGCCGATGCCTTGGCCGTGCTCGCCGCCGCCGGGGTGCCGGTGGAAAAACTCCAGGTCGCGACCGACGCGCCCGGCTGGTATCACCCGGGCCGTTCGGCGTCCCTGCGCCTCGGGCCGAAATCGCTCCTCGCACGGTTCGGCGAAATCCATCCGCGCGTCCTGAAGGCGATGGGCGCGAAGGGCCCGGTCGTCGCGTTCGAAATTTTCCTCGACGCCCTGCCGAAACAGAAATCCAAGGGCACGGCCCGGCCGATGCTCAAGCTCGCCAACCTGCAACCGCTGGAACGGGATTTCGCCTTCGTGGTGGATGAATCCGTCGCCGCCGACGCGCTGGTCGCCGCCGTGCTCGGCGCCGACAAGACCCTCGTCGTCGGCGCCCGGGTGTTCGACCTGTTCCAGGGCGCCGCGCTCGGCCAGGGCCTGAAATCGCTCGCCGTGACCGTGACGCTGCAACCGACCGACCGCACGCTGACCGACGCCGACATCGAGGCGGTGGCGAAGAAAATCGTCGACGCCGCGGCCAAGGCTGTCGGCGCCAAGCTGCGCGCCTGAGGCAACGGTCCATGCTGCCGCTCGCGGATTTCCCCGAAGCCCGGCGCCGCGCCGTCCGCTACGTGCTGGCCGACATCGACGACACGATCACCACCGACGGCCTGCTGACGGCGGCGGCGTTTTCGGCGATGGAACGGCTGGCGACGGCCGGCCTGCGCGTCATCCCCATCACCGGGCGGCCCGGCGGCTGGTGCGATCACATCGCGCGCATGTGGCCGGTCGCGGGCGTGGTCGGCGAAAACGGCGCCTTCTATTTCCGCTACGACCGCACGGCGCGGACCCTGCAAAAGCGCTTCGTCGTCGACACGGCCGAGCGCGCGGCGCAGCGCGAAAAACTGAAAATTCTCGCGGCCGAGATTCTCGCCGCCGTGCCGGGCTCGGCGATCTCCGCCGACCAGCCCTACCGCGAGGCCGACCTCGCCGTCGACTATCGCGAGGACGTGGCGCCGCTGTCGCCCGACGCGGTCGAAAAGATCAAGGCGATGATGACGGCGGCCGGGCTGACCGCGAAGATCAGCTCGATCCACGTCAACGGCTGGTTCGGCGATTACGACAAGCTGTCGACCACGCGCCTTTTTTTCCGCGAATGCTTCGCCGCCGACCTCGACGCCGTCAAGGACGCCATCGTCTTCGTCGGAGACTCTCCGAATGACGCGCCGATGTTCCGCTTCTTTCCCCATTCGGTTGGCGTCGCCAACGTGCGCGAATTCCTCGACCGCATGGACGCGGAACCCGCCTACGTGACGGATGCCGAAAGCGGCAAGGGCTTCGCCGAGGTCGCCGACCTGCTGCTCGCCGCCAGGGGCTGAACGCGTTTCACCGGCACGCGCCGTACTCGCGGCGTTCGGCCCCGGCGACCGTATGCTCATGGTCGCCGCGCCGTCTTGACTCAATGGCCTGCCTATGATAGGAATAATTCCAAATTACTTTCAATAAAGCCTATCACCTTTCCCGGCCGCCGTTCGGCGCCGGGGGACGGTTCGGGCTGTCGCGACGAGCGAAAGGGATATGATCGAGCGCCGTAACACGCTGAAAAAGGATGGTATTTCCGGAAAAAGATTATTTTTGACCATAAAAGCTCATTCGGTTTTCGCGGTTTCGCATGAAATCAACCGTTTAGGCCGAAAAACACGACATAAACGCGACAAAACCGAACGAAAATCGACCGAAACTGCGCCGAAACGGGTCGAAACGAGACGGCCGCCGTGCGGCTCAGCCCGCCTTGGGGCAGGCCTCGACGGTCAGCACCACGGTCGGCGTGGCCCGGCCGCGCACCGTGATCTCGCCGATACGCCGGGTCGCGAAGCCGGGGCCGGCCTCGGCGCAGGTGCGCTCGGTGGCGAGGATATAAGTGCCGTATTGCTTGTTGAGCGGCTCCAGCCTTGCAGCGACGTTGACCTCGTCGCCGTGCACGGTGAACACCAGCCGGTCCTTGGCGCCGACCGCGCCGACCGTGATCTCGCCGGTGTTGACGCCGCAGCGGGTTTTCAGGCGGATGCCGTTGCCGAAGGTGCGGCCGTCGGCGATTTCTTGGATCGCCAGCGCCGTCTTCAAGGCGTTGGCGGCGTGGTCGGGATCGGGTGTCGTGGTGTTGAAGGTGATCAGCATGGCGTCGCCCTGGAACATGGCGATGGTGCCGCCGTGGCGCTCGATCGCGTCGGACATGGCGCCGAAGTAGTCGTTGAGCGTGGCGGCCAGTTCCGCCGCCGACATTTTTTCCGAGACCGTCGAGAAGCCCTCGATGTCGGTGAAGATCACGCTCGCCAGCCGGCTTTCGCCGTCGCCGGCCTGGATCGCCTTGTCGGCGGTGGCGATCCGGTCGGCGATCTCGGCGGCGACGAATTTCGACAGGTCCTGCGCCACCGTGCTTTCGGCGACCGCACGGCACAACACCCGCTGGGCCCGTTTCACGGCGATGGTCAGGATCGCGGTCACCATCAGGATGGAAAGGATCTTGTCGACTTCGGCGCCGATCAGGATGCGGTTCGCGGTCATGTACGTCACGTAGTCGCGGGTCACCAGGTTGGCGATGTTCATTTCGCCGGCCACCGCGTACCACAGCATCAAGGCCCAGCCCGTCGCCGCCGTCAGCCCGGCGGTCAGCACGTACTTTGCCTCGCAGCTCAGCGCGCGCAACGCGATGAAGATGAAGACGTAGAGCAGCGTCGGCGCCTTCAGGTAGAACGCCGGCGGCTGGCCGTACTGGATGTGGAAGCTCCAGATCAGGCCCATGAGCAGGCCCATGTCGATGACGATCGAGCCCAGCAGCGACCACGGCGGCAGCCGCGCGCGATAGGCCCAGACCAGCCGGATCACCGTCGCGCCGAAATAGAGCGACAGCGCCCACGGCACCGGCTTCGCCAGTATCGACGCGATCAGGGCCGCCGTCGCGGTCGGCAGCCAGGTCGCCAGCATCGCGTGCATCGGATCGAACGCGCGGCCTTCGGGCGGGCGC
>CAZDFF010000111.1:0-11177 GCA_964504425.1 uncultured Hyphomicrobiales bacterium | reverse complement strand
CGCATCAACAGCCCCCCAGGCCCCGATACCGGCTGCGCCCGCAGCCCCTCATGCGTCGGCACATCAGGCACCGCCACCGGCCCCCGTGCAGCCGAAGGCCGCCGAACCGGCCCAAGCGAAGCCCCGCATCGCGCCGCCGCCGCTGCCAGCCCCGGGCAGCGAGCTGGCCAGCATCAAACAGCCGACCGATCTGTCGAACTGCCTCCTGCCCTTGCTGGAAGCGCTGAACTGGCGCGGTGATCCGCGCCATGTCGCCGAATCGCTGCCGCACTTTATCGACAGCATCGACGTCACCTCGATGCGCAACATCCTGGCGACGCTGCACTACGAAACACGCCCCGTGCGGATGCGGCTGAAGAACATCGATCCGCGCTTGATGCCGTGCCTGTTCCTGCCGGACGACCGCGACGCGGTGGTCCTGCTGGGACTCGATGCCGACGGCATTCGCGTCTTCGACGGCGGTCAGAATACGTATTCCAAGGTTCCCCGCGCGCGCTGGAAGGGCACGGCCTACTTCCTCCGCCGCATCGATCCCGAAGAATTGCAGTCGACCCAGCAAAAGGTCGGTTGGATGAAGTCGATCGGGGACCGATTCCGGGCCCTGTTCTACCAGACCCTCGGCCTGACGCTGGTACTCAACATCCTCGCGCTCGTGACGCCACTGTTCGTCATGGCCGTTTACGACAAGGTGATCGGCAGCGGATCGATGACGACGCTGACGTACCTCGCGTTCGGCGTCGCTATCGCGCTGGCCTGCGACTCCGTGCTGCGCGAAATCCGCTCGCGCATCACGGCGTTTATCGGCGCCAGGCTCGACAACATCGTCGGCAACGCCATCTTCCAGAAAATCTTGTTCCTGCCGCCGGCGTTCACCGAGCGCGCGTCGATCGGCGCCCAGGTGTCGCGCATCAAGGACTTCGAGACGATCCGCGAATTCTTCACCGGCCCGCTCGCGCTCATGCTGATCGAACTGCCGTTCGCGATCGTGTTCTTCGTCGTCATCGCGGCCCTTGGCGGCATCTTGGTTCTGGTCCCGATCGTCATGATGGTGATGTTCGTGATCGTCGGCGCCATCGTGCAGCCGCTGATCCGTAGCAGCGTCGCCAAGGCCGGGCGTTCTTCCACGCGCCGCCAGGAATTGGTGGTGGAGGCCTTGGGAACGCTTCGAGCGATCAAATATTCGGCCGCCGAGGCGACGTGGCTCGAACGTTATCGCGAAGACTCGGCCAAGGCCGCGCTGACCTCGTTCATGACCGGCCAGCTTTCGGCCCTGATCCAGACCCTGTCGCATGTGATCATGACCGCGGCTGGCATCGGCACGATCGTCTTCGGCGTGTTCCGCGTCATCAACGGCGACATGAGTGTCGGCGGCCTGGTCGCGTCGATGATCCTGGTCTGGCGGGTGCTGTCGCCGTTGCAGAGCGGCTTCGTCAGCCTGACCAAGCTGACCCAGGTCAAGTCGAGCATGCAACAGATCAACAACCTGATGAATCTGAAGGGCGAACGCGAACAGAACGCTCTGGTCACGCCGCTGAAGCGCTTCCAGGGCTATGTGAGCTTCAACCGCGTGTCGTTGCGCTACACGCCCGAGGCCGATCCGGCCCTGGTCGGCGTCAGCTTCGAACTGGACCCGGGCGAGGTCGTCTGCGTCGTCGGCGGCAACGGCTGCGGCAAGTCGACCGTGTTGAAGCTGCTGGCCGGCATCTACAATCCGCAAGCTGGCAACATCCGCATCGATAACCAGGACGTCCGCCAGATGGACGTGATCGAACTGCGTCACGCCATCGGCTACGTCCCGCAAACCTACGAGTTCTTCTATGGCACGATCGCGCAGAATTTGCGTCTCGCGCATCCGGTCGCGACCGACGCCGACCTGCGCTGGGCCTGCGAACAGGCCGGCGTGTGGGAGGATGTCCAGAAGCTGGAGCAGGGCTCCGGCAAGTGGCGCAAGACCGGCCTGGATGTCCGTCTCGGCGACGCCGCGGCCGGCCACATGCCGACCAGCCTGCTGCAACGACTCAATCTCGCGCGCGGGTACTTGAAGCGCGCACCGATCATGCTGTTCGACGAACCCGGCAACGGTCTCGATTTCGAATCCGACCAGAAGTTCATGCAAACGGTCGAAGCCATGCGAGGGTCCACCACCTGCCTGATCGTCACCCATCGCCCCAGCCACCTGCGTATCGCCGATAAAATCCTCTGGCTCGAAGCCGGCGCCGTCAAGGCGTTCGGCCCGGCCGCCGAGGTTCGCAAGCAAATGCCGAAGGATCTGCTATGACCGCACTCGCGAACACCACCGACGGCGGCCGCCCGACGGTCCGCAGGGGAGACCGCCAGACCCGGTTTCTCGCCCAATCCGTCATCCTCGAGGAAGCCGGCAGTTCAGGGCTGATCCGTATCGCCAGCATGACCATCTGCATGGTCGTCTGTGCGTTCCTGGTGTGGGCGGCGTTCACCACGGTCGACGAAATCGCGGTGACGTCCGGCGAAGTCGTGCCGAGCGGCCAAGTGCAGACGATCCAGCATCTCGAAGGTGGGCTTATCAAGGACATCCTGGTGAAGGACGGCGACATCGTCGAGAAAGGCCAGGTCCTGCTGCGCCTGAATCCGGAACAGGCGCTCGGCGAATTGGAACAGATGCGGGCGCGCTACGCCGGCCTCAGGATTCAGGCCGAACGCCTGCGCGCCATTTCCACCGGACAATCGCCGAACTGGGACGTCGCCGGGACGGCCTATCCGGGCATCATCGCCGACCAGAAGGCACTTTACGAAGGCCAGATCGAAAACGCCAAAAGTCGCCGCAACGTGCTGCAAAATCAGATCGTCCAGAAAAAGACGGAACTGGAAACCTTCACCGAGCAGGAATCGACCCTGCGCAAGACGCTGCGCATCCTCGAGGAGCAATTGAAGGTTCGCGAAACGCTCTTCAACAAGGGGCTCGCCACCCGGTTGGTTTATCTGGACATCCAGAAGGAAGTGAACGTCGCCCGCGGCAACCTCTCGAAGCTGCTCAGCGACAAGCAACGCGCGGCGGAATCGCTGACCGAAGTCCGTTCCCGCCTGATCGAACTCGAAACCACCATGCGCGAAACCGCGCTCGGCGAGCTCGGCGCAGTCACTAGCGAAACCGCCCAGATTCGCGAATCCATGTCGAAGCTGCAGGATCGCTTCGCCCGAGTCGACATCAAGGCGCCGGTACGCGGCGCCGTGAAGGGGCTGAAGACCAATACCGTCGGCGGCGTGGTGCCTCCGGGCGCGGTGATTTTGGAAATCGTGCCGATGGACAAGGAACTGATCGTCGAAACGCGCATCAGCGTGCGCGACATCGGCCACGTCCAGGTGGGCCAGCCCGTCACCGTCAAGGTCGTCACCTACGACTTCGCCCGTTACGGCGGCATCACCGGCGAGCTGCAGGACATCTCCGCGTCGACTTACCTCGACGAAAAGCAGCAGCCTTACTACAAGGGCAAGGTCAAGATGGATCGTAATTATGTCGGCTTCGATCCGGAACGAAACCGCGTGCTGCCCGGCATGACGGTCCAGGCCGACATCACCACCGGCAAGAAGACGCTGCTCCAGTACCTGCTGAAGCCGGTCTACTCGTCGGTCATGACCTCCTTCCGCGAGCGCTGATCGCTCCTAACCGGAAACCTCCAGCGCCTCGGCCATTTCCCGGCCGAGGCGAAGGATTCTCTGGGTTTCGCTCCAGGAAACCATCGACAACGCATCGTCGAACGCGAACCAGCGGGCTTCCAACGCATCGCCGCCGGCTTGTAGGATTCCACCACGCGGGCGGGCAAGCACGTCGATCAGGGTGTAATGAAACCGGACGCGGCTGTCGTCGTTCCGGGTAATCGAGTCGACCACGTCGATCGTGCCTAGGATATCGACGACGAGGCCGGTTTCTTCCAACGCCTCCCGGTGCGCGGTTTCAACGTGGGTCTCGCCCAATTCCTGGCCGCCGCCGGGCAAGCTCCACTGGCCGACGCGCGGCGGGTTGCCGCGCCGGATCAAAAGCACTCGGTCGCCATCCACGATCACGACGCCCACGCCGACGACGGGGCGGTCCGGATACTCGCGCGACATGGCAACGGTGCTTTCCATTTTCAAATGCGACCAGATTCCAACCACGAAGCGGTATTCTTTCAGGCCGTCGCCGTCTAGAATGAAGTCCCAGGGGATTCCGCACAACCCCCATGCCGCCGATCTAGACCCAACGTCGCCGAGAGGGAATCGCGCCATGGCCGACGTACTTGAGCGAAAGACCTTCGCCCCGGGCGAACGTATTTTTCGGGAAGGCGAGACGGGGTCCTGCGCTTACGTCATCCAGGAAGGCTTGGTCGAAATCTCCAAAGGAGAGGGCGCCGATGCCCGTGTCCTCGGCGCCATCGGCAAGGGCGGCATCTTCGGCGAGATGGCCTTGCTCGACAGCAAACCTCGCATGGCCTCGGCCCGCGCCAAGGAGGCGACCACCACCATCGTCGTGACGCCGATGCTGTTCGAACAGAAGCTGGCCAAAACCGACCCGTTCATTCGCGGTTTGCTGAAGATTTTGGTCGAAAACATCCGCGCCATCACAAAGTGACCCCAACCATCATGTTCGAAGATTTCGAAACCCTGGACGTTCCGGTCGAGGGCGGTACCGTCCGAACCAAGAAAGCGGGATCCGGTCCGCCGCTGCTCCTGCTGCACGGCTATCCGCAGACCCACGTCATGTGGCACAAGGTGGCACCGGCCCTGGCGCGCACGTTCACCGTCGTCGCTACCGACCTGCGCGGCTACGGCGACAGCCTCAAGCCGCCGTCCGACCCCGCGCATCTTGTCTATTCCAAACGAACGACGGCGCTGGACCAGGTCGGAGTCATGGAAACGCTCGGCTTCGAACGGTTTTTCGTCGCCGGCCACGATCGGGGCGGGCGGGTCGCCCACCGCATGGCGCTCGACCACCCGGATCGCGTCGATAAACTCGCGCTGCTCGACATCGTGCCCACCCACAAGGTCTTCAAGACGATCAACCAGCTGACCGCCTACGGCTATTATCACTGGTTCTTCCTGAGCCAGCCCTATGACCTGCCCGAACGGTTGATCGGCTCCGACCCGGAATACTTCCTGAAACGGAAAATGGGCCATTGGAGCGCCGGCATGAGCGGGTTCACCGAGGCGGCGATGGCCGAATACATCCGCTGCTTCAAGGACCCGGCGACGATCCACGGCAGTTGCGAGGACTACCGGGCCGGCGCCACCATCGATCTCGTGCACGACGAGGCCGACATGGACCGCAAGGTGGAATGTCCGTTGCTCACGATCTGGGGCACGAAGGGGCTTGTGGACCGCGCCTACGACGTATTGGCGACGTGGCGCGAGCGCGCCAAGGACGTCCGCGGCCGGGCGCTGCCTTGCGGCCATTTCCTGCCCGAGGAGGCTCCGGAGGACACTCTCGCCGAGTTGACCCGGTTTTTCGCGCCTTGAGTTGCCAATCCGGCCAAAGGCCTTAGAGTAGGCGCATGAGCCCTGCCACGACGCCGCCCGAAGGCGACCAAGCGCCCCAGACGCCGAACCCGGTCAAGGGCGTCATGGGGCGTCTGCGTGCCTATTTTCTGGCCGGCATCCTGATCACGGCGCCGATTTCGCTGACCTTCTATCTGGCTTGGCTGTTCATCACCTTCATCGACAGCAAGGTGACGCCGCTGATCCCTCACGACTACAACCCGGCGACCTACCTGCCGTTCGCCATTCCCGGCCTCGGTCTGGTGGTCCTGATCGCGTTCCTGACGCTGGTCGGGGCGCTGACGGCCGGTTTCGTCGGCCGCCGCCTGACCAAAACGTATGAGCATATCCTGGCCAGGATGCCGATCATTCGCGGCATCTACAGCGCGACGAAGCAGATATTCGAAACCGTCCTGGCGCAGCAGTCGAACGCGTTCCGCGAAGCGGTCCTGATCGAATATCCCCGAAAGGGCATCTGGTCGGTCGCCTTCATCACGGGAACGACCAAAGGCGAAATTCAGCGCGTGACGCCGGAAGAGGTGGTCAACGTCTTCATTCCGACAACGCCGAATCCGACGTCGGGGTTCCTGCTGATGGTGCCGAAGAAAGAACTGATCCATCTGAAGATGCCGGTCGAAGATGCGATCAAGATGGTTATTTCCGGCGGCATCGTCACGCCGCCGGACCGCGGGATCGCAGGGCACGAAATCAAGCCCGCGATCGACGGCGGCCGCAAGGCGTCTTAGCCGGATTTCAGGTTCCGCACCCCTTCGTCCTGCTCGAACAGGTACAGCAATATCCTCAGTGCTTCGCCGCGCGGCGATTTCAATTCCGGATCGCGCGCCAGCTGCAATGCGGCGTCGGAACGGGCGGTGGCCAGCAAATCGGCATGACGGGCCAGGTCCGCCAGACGGAATTCCGGCAAGCCGCTTTGCCGGGTACCTAGCAATTCCCCGGCGCCGCGCAACGCAAGATCCTCCTCGGCGATCCTGAAACCGTCGTCGGTCTCGCGCATGATCTCGAGACGCCGTTTCGCCGTTTCGCCGAGCGGCGGCGCGTACAGCAGGATGCACACCGACGGCTTGTCGCTACGCCCGATCCGCCCGCGCAACTGATGCAGCTGCGCCAGGCCGAACCGCTCCGCATGTTCGATCACCATGACCGTGGCGGCCGGCACGTCGACGCCGACCTCGATCACCGTCGTCGCCACCAGCAGGTCCACGGCGCCTTCGGCGAATTCGGCCATGGCCTTGTCCTTGGCCAGCCCCTTCATGCGCCCGTGCACCAGGCCGACCCGGCTTTCGCCGAACACCTGCGCCAAATGGGCATGGCGCTCCTCGGCGGCGGCAACGTCCAACAGTTGGGACTCTTCGACCAGGGGGCATACCCAGTAGACCTTGGCCCCAGACGCGAAGGCACGACCGACCGCGGAAACGACGTCGGACAGACGATCCGACGGCATCACCCGGGTGTCGATCGGCCGGCGGCCGGCGGGTTTCTCGGTCAAGCGCGACACGTCCATATCGCCGTAGGACGTCAGCATCAGCGTGCGCGGAATCGGCGTCGCCGTCATGACAAGCACGTCGACCGCGCGGCCCTTGCCGGCCAGGGTCATGCGCTGCTGCACGCCGAATCGGTGTTGCTCGTCGACCACCGCGAGCACCAGATTGCGGAAGCGCACGTCCTCTTCGAACAACGCGTGAGTGCCGACGATCAAGGCGGTTTCGCCGGTTTGCAGGCGTTCCAGGATCGCTTCCCGAGCCTTGCCTTTCTCACGCCCGGTCAGAAGCGCGATGGGGACGCCGGCCGCGGCGGCAAAGGGCTGGATGGTCGCCAGATGCTGGCGGGCGAGAATTTCTGTCGGCGCCATCATTGCCGCCTGGCCGCCGGATTCGGCGGCGACCAGCATGGCCAGCAACGCGACCACGGTCTTGCCGCTGCCGACGTCGCCTTGCAGCAGGCGAAGCATCCGCGTGCCGTCGGCCATGTCGGCGACGATTTCGTCGATCGCGGTCTGCTGCGATCCGGTCAACGCGTAGGGCAGGGCGGCCAGGACCTTCTTGCGCAGCCGCCCGTCGCCCTTGATCGGCCGCCCCTTGGTCCGGCGCATGGACGCGCGCACGATCGCCAAGGTCAACTGATTGGCGAGCAGTTCGTCGTAGGCGAGGCGGCGGCGCACCGCCGTATCGGGCGAAAGGTCGACTTCGTCCTCCGGCGCGTGGGCCGCCATCAAGGCGTTCCGCCATACCGGCCAATCGTTCTGCTTGCGATGCTCGGGATCCAGCCATTCGGGCAATTCGGGCGTATCGTCCAAGGCGGCACGGATCGCCTTGCCCAGAACCTTGAGCGTCAATCCCTGGGTCAGGGGATAAACCGGCTCGACCGATTGCAGGCGTTCCAACTCGTCGAGCGTGCCGATGTGGTCCGGATGGGTCATCTGGATTTCGTCGTTGAAAACCTCGACCTTGCCGCTGACGACCCTGGTCTCGCCTTCGGGCAGAGCTTTCTTCAAGTAGTCTTCATGGGCGTGAAAAAAGACCAGCGTCATATGCCCGGTATCGTCGGTGCAGACGATCTTGTAGGGCAGGCGCTTGTTCGGGGGCTTCTTGTGTTTTGCGACCCGCACCGTCATGGTCGCGACCACACCGGACCGAGCCTCCGCCACCGTGGGCGCGTGGCGACGGTCGATGATGCCCGAAGGCAAATGCCACAGCAGATCCACGACCTTCGGCCCGGCGACCGATTCGAGCGGCTTCGCCAGCCGAGGCCCGATGCCGGGCAGGACCGTGACGGGGCGGAACAGGGGATATAGGACTTCCGGGCGCATGATCGGTGAAACGGCTGACAGAGGGAACCGGAGCCTTTATATCCTAACGGCGCCCCCTGACCGAATCCCGTAAGGAACCCCGCCCTTGGACCCGCGCCGCAAGCGCCTGCTGTACATCAGCCAGCACCGCGGCATGAAGGAAACGGACCTTCTGCTCGGCCGCTTCGCCGAACGCCATCTGGAACGCTTGCGCGAGGACCAGATCGCGCGCTTCGCCGCCATTTTGGACGAATCCGACAACGACTTGTTGGATTGGATTACCGGCAAGAAGCCGCTGCCCGCCGACCACGACAACGACGTAATGGCCCTTATCCGAAACGAGATCGACCGTTGATCGACCCCAAGACCATCGTTGCCCGGCCGGGCCGGACCCTGATCGCGGGTGCGCCCGAAGGCCATACCGCCCGCGTGCTGGCGGCACTGGCCGGCGGCGGGCGCACGGTCCTGGCGGTGGCGCGCGACGACGTGGCGCTCGCCCGATACGGCGACGCGCTCGATTTTTTCGCTCCCGTGATCGAACGTCTCGAATTTCCGGCCTGGGATTGCCTGCCCTACGACCGGGTGTCGCCGAATGCCGCCATCGTCAGCCGCCGGGTCGACACGTTGACCCGATTGCTCGCCGGCGCGCCGCCACCGGCGGCCGGGCGGGTCGTGGTGGCGACGGTGTCCGCCGTACTGCAGCGGGTGGCCCCGAAAAGCGCCTTCGCGGGCGCGACCCTGGCCATACGGAAAAACGCGCCGCTAGCGCAGGAAACCCTCATCCGATTTCTCGAAAGCCACGGCTACGGCCGCGCCGCAACGGTCATGGAGCCGGGCGAATACGCCGTTCGCGGCGGCATCGTCGACGTCTACGCCCCGGGCCGGGACGAGCCGGTTCGCATCGATTTTTTCGGCGACGAGGTCGACGCAATCCGGACCTTCGACGCGACCAGCCAGCGCACCACCGGGCAACTGGCGGAACTGATCTTCAAGCCGGTCAGCGAAGTGCCCCTGGACAAGGACGCGATCGCGCGCTTCCGCACCGGATATCGGGAAGGCTTCGGAGTCACCGGCGACGACGATCCGCTGTACGAAGCGGTTTCCGCCGGGCACCGCCACGCGGGCATGGAACACTGGATCGCGCTGTTTCACGAACGCATGGAAACCCTGTTCGACTACGCATCGTTCGGTGCCGTCGTGCTCGACCATCAGGCCGAGGAGGCGATCGAGGCCCGTCTCGGCCTGATCCAGGAATACTACGCGGCACGGCACGATCTGGCCGGAGGAGGGGCCCTCGCGGGCGGCGTTCCCTACCATCCGGTTCCGCCCGAGCAGACCTACCTCGGCGCCGAGGAATGGCGTGTTCTGCTCGGCGACCGGCCGGTCGGGCAGTTCACGCCGTTCGACGCGCCCGAGGGGCCGGCGGACGGCTTCGCCGCCGTCGTCGATGCCGGCGGACGGACGGGTCGCGACTTCGCCGAAGCCCGCGTCACTCCCGGCGCCAACGTGTTCGACGCGGTCGCCCATCACGTCATCGGCCTGAAGGGACAGGGGAAGACGGTTGTCTTCGCCGCCTTCACCGAGGGCTCGCGGGAACGACTGGCCTCCGTTCTGCACGAACACGGCACGCCGCCGTTGCCCCGCGTTGGTTCCGCCGCCGAGGCCGAGGCGCTCGGCCCGGACGTCCTAGTTTCGGCGGTGATCGGACTGGAGCGCGGCTTCGTCGCCGACGACCTTGTCGTGGTCACCGAACAGGACATCCTGGGCGAGCGCCTGATCCGGCCGACCAAGCGCCGTGTAAAAGCCGAGAACTTCATCGCCGAAGCCTCGTCGCTGAACGAGGGCGATCTGGTGGTGCACGTCAACCACGGCATCGGCCGCTACGACGGGCTCGAGGCAGTCGAGGTCCACGGTGCGCCGCACGATTGCTTGCGCCTAATCTACGACGGCGGCGACAAGCTTTATCTGCCGGTCGAGAACATCGAATTGGTCAGCCGCTTCGGCTCGGACGAAGCCGAAGCCCGCCTCGACAAGCTCGGCGGCGCGGCGTGGCAGGCGCGAAAGGCGAGGCTCAAGGCCCGCATCCGCGACATGGCCGACGAGTTGATCAAGATCGCCGCCGCGCGGACATTGAAACAGGCCGACGCGCTGACGCCGCCCGAAGGCATCTACGACGAATTCTGTGCGCGCTTTCCCTATGCCGAAACCGAAGACCAGCAACGCGCCATCGCCGCCGCCATCGACGATCTGGCGTGCGGCCGGCCGACCGACCGCCTGATCTGCGGCGACGTCGGCTTCGGCAAGACCGAAGTCGCGCTGCGCGCCGCGTTCGTCGCGGCGATGGCCGGGCGCCAGGTCGCGGTCGTGGTGCCGACGACGCTGCTCTGCCGCCAGCATCACCAGACCTTCGCGCAACGGTTCGATGGCTTCCCGGTCAAAGTCGCCCAGGTCTCGCGACTGGTGACGACGAAGGATGCCGCCGCGGTCAAGGCCGGCATCGCCGACGGGTCCATCGACATCGTCGTCGGCACGCACGCGCTGCTGGCCAAGGACGTGAAGTTTCGCGATCTCGGCCTGCTGGTCATCGACGAGGAACAGCACTTCGGCGTGGCCCACAAGGAACGCCTGAAGCGCCTGAAGGCCGACGTGCACGTCCTGACGCTGAGCGCCACGCCCATACCTCGGACCTTGCAATTGGCGTTGACCGGCCTTCGCGAACTCAGCCTGATCGCGACTCCGCCGGTCGACCGCCTGGCGGTGCGCACGTTCGTCCTGCCCTACGACCCGGTGATCGTGCGTGAGGCGATCATGCGCGAACGCTATCGCGGCGGGCAGACGTTCTACGTGTGCCCGCGCATCGAGGACTTGGCCGGGGTCGCCGAGC
>CAZDFF010000110.1:6139-11211 GCA_964504425.1 uncultured Hyphomicrobiales bacterium | reverse complement strand
ATCTGCCCAAGGGCGCGGGTTCCGTCTTCACCTTCGGCCTCAAGGGCGGCTATCAGGCCGGCGTGCAACTGGTGGAAAGCTGCGAGCTGTTCTCGCACCTGGCCAATATCGGCGACACGCGCAGCCTGATCATCCATCCGGCCTCGACCACCCATCGCCAGCTCACGGAAGAGCAGCAGAAATCGGCGGGCGCGGGCCCGGACGTGGTGCGGGTATCGATCGGTCTGGAAAGCGCCGACGACCTGATCCGCGACCTGGATCGGGCGCTCGGCGCTTAGAGAAGTATTCTCTTAAATGGAAGCGCTGCGCCGAATTCGGCGCCGGCAAACCCTATGTCAATTGCCTGCCGCAGGCGCGGTCAGCATCGACCAGAGACGTCCCAGGCTCTCCTTTGCATTCCGGCGATGGGTGCGAAATGTCACGTGCGCGTCCGGCCCGGCATCGGGCGAAACGCCGATGGACCACAACCCGTCGATCTCGTTCGGCACCATCGAGTAGCGCACATCGACGATGCGATCGGGCGCGGCCGGATCTTGCGCCAGAATGCCTTCGCTCAAGCCGCGGAAGCGTTCGATATCGCGCGCCTGCCGGGATCCGGCAACCAAGCCGGGGAAATCGCGCGCCATGTCGAGCTTGCGGATCGAACCGCCGGGGTAAACGCGCGGCGCGACGGTGGGGCGAACGGCATCGATGAAGAATCGGCCTTCCGCCTCGTAGACGGTCTTCCAGACGAGAATGTTGGCGAAGCTGGGCTTTGCGACCAGATGCGACGGCGTGTGGCCGCGCGATGCGGCGAGTGATTCGCCCATGCCGATCGCGGCATTTCGCTGCATCATGCCGACGCCAAGATAAAAGCAGGCCCAGACCAGCGCGCCGACGGCGAAATGCCGGCGCCGGCGCACTGCGGCGAGAACGACCAGCACCAGGACCGGCAGAGTAAACAGCGGATCGACCACGGAGACGAGGTTGAGGGCGACACGTTCCAGACTGAAAGGCCACCACAGCATTGTGCCGTAGGACGTACAGGCATCGAGAAATCCGTGCGTGCCGTAACCGAGCGTGCAATACAGCCAGACCGCTCTGAACGGCATCCGGATCCGGCGCCCCGCAAGCCCGTGAAACAGCGCGGCGCAGGCCAGCCCACCCACGGGTATGAATAGAACGGAATGGGTGAACTGCCGATGATACTCCAGAAACAGCAGCGTGTCGGACGACGACCGTATCAGCACGTCCAGATCCGGCAGCAGTCCGGCCACGAAGCCGAGACATCCGGGCCAGAAGACCGACCGGCGCCGGTCCTGCACGACCGCCTGCGGCAGGCTTGCGCCGATCAGTCCTTGCGTGAGGGGATCCATTGTCGTCTGCGGGACCGAAACTGATAGCGTGCGATCTGAACGGGGAGAGCGCCCTACTTCTTCTGGTTTCCGGCGAAGGCCGCGGTCACGCCCAGGCCGATCAGCAGCGTCCCGGTGCAATAGCGCTCCCATTTCAGGTACCCGCTGCTGCGCTTCAGCCAGTTTCCTGTCGCCCCGGCGGCGAGCGCGTAGCAGCCGTCGGTGATCAGGCCGAGCAGCGTGAAGAGCATGCCGAGAAAGGCCATCTGCATTCCCACATGGCCGCGGCTTGGATCGACGAATTGCGGCAGGAAGGCGAGGAAGAACATCGCGGTCTTGGGATTGAGGAGATTGACGATGAACCCCTCGCGCAACAGCCGTGCGTGGCGATGCTTCGGAAGCGCGGCGGTCGTGCCGCCGTTTTCGACGCGGCCGAATATCTTCTTGAAGCCGAGCCAGATCAGATACGCCGCGCCGGCGTACTTGACCGCGCTGAACGCCAAGGCCGACGAGGCCAGGATCGCCGACAGCCCCATGACGGCGGCGGCGATGTGAACGAGCGTTGCCGCGTGAATACCGAGGATCGAAACGATGCCGGCGCCCCGTCCCTGCTCGATCGAGCGGCCGACGATGTAAAGCACGGCCGGTCCGGGGATCAGCAACATCACCAAGGCGGCGGTGAAGAACAGCCAAAGACTGGCGGCGTCGGGAACGACGAATTCCATGTTTTCTTTTCTCTTGTCGCTCAGTCGTAGTTGGAAACCTCGACCAGGTTGCCGTCGGGATCGCGAAAATAGACCGAGGTGATGGCGCCGAGCGCGCCGGTCTTCGGCGTCGGCCCGATCTCGATGGCGACGCCGCACGCCTTCAGATGATCGATCACCTTGGCGATCGGCGTTTCCGTGATCAGGCAGAAGTCCCCGGCCCCGGGCGCCGGTTGGCGCGCGTGCGGCACGTACTCGTTGCCGGCGTGATGCAGGTTGATCTTCTGCTTGCCGAAGGCGAGCGCGACGCGGCCGCCGGCGAAGACCGTTTTCTCCATGCTCATGACCTTGCCGTAGAAATCGCAGGTCTTCTCGACGTCCTTCACGGTCAGCACGAAATGGTCGACGCGGTCGATCTTGAATCCGGCCATGCGGTTCTCCTATTCGGCGGCTTGGCGCAGCGGCGGCGCGGCGGTTTCCTCCGCGCGTTGCGGACGTTCCGGCGGAATCAGCAGGCTGGCGGCGAACGCCACCGCGGCGATGGCCGCGAGCACCGTGAACAGCATTTCGAATCCGCCGGTGCGGTCGAACAGCACGCCTTCCAATTTCGCGCCCAGGCTGCACAGGCCCAGCGCGAACACGAACTTCACGCCGAACGCGAAGCTGCGCCACTTGGCCGGCGCGTAGCGCGCGAACAGCACGTTCTCGGCCGGCGTCGCGCCGGTGTTGAGGCAGATCATCAGGATCGCGACGGCGACCAGCGGCGTCCCGCCCAGAAGTCCCGCGAGGTAGAGGAACGGCACTTGCAGCATGAAGCAGATGACGTAGACCTTGCGCGGCGAATACATGTCGGTGATGCGTCCCGCCACCAGTTGCAGCACGCCCGACACGACATAGACGAGAGCGACCAGCGCCGAGACGCCGAGCACGCCTTCCTGAAAATCCAGCACGCGGGTCGAGAACAGCTTGGGGATCGCCGGGTTGGTCGCCTGATAGATGAATCCGGTCGCCAGCACGGTAATCGAAAGCGCGGCGAAGGCGCGCACCGTGTCGCCCCGGCTCGCCGGTGGATCGACCTTGCGATCGACGTGGGTTTCGACGATCAGGCCCTTGGCCAGCAAGACGCAGAAGAAAATTCCGGTCGCCACGACGAAGACGCCCGGCCCCAGGAACGCCGCGCGCCAGCTGTAGGTATCGATCAGGATGCCCGCCAGCAGCGCGCCGCCGGCCGGGCCGAAGGCGCCGAACATGTTGTTGAGGCCCAATGCGGTGCCCCGATCGATGGAATTGCGCACCAGCCAGGCGACGCCGACCGGATGGTAGATCGACCCGAACAGGCCCGTCACGGCAAGGCCGAGGCCTATTTGAAACGGCGTGTCGGCCAGGCCCGTGGCGATCATGCCGGCGCCGGTGCCGAGGAAATAGATCGCCATCATGCCGGTCGCGCTCCAGCGGTCGCCGAGCCAGCCGGCGATCGGCGCGGCGACGCCGAACAGCATGTTGCCGACGACGATCAGCGCGACCGCTTCGCCGTGCGACAGCCCCATCGTTTTTTCCAGCGACAGGACGACGACGAAGAAGACCGGCGCGAACAGGTGCGAATAGGTGTGGCCGATACAGGAAAACCCGAGCGACAGGCGGGCGGACAGGGTGGTCATCGCGAGCGGCCTCCTCCCTCTCCGGCGGCCCCCCGGCGCCGAGTTAGGGCACGAATTTGGCATGGGAATCTGGGGGCGACAAGGCGGGACTTACCCATTCTTGTATCCATACATTCGGTTTCTTCGCATCCGCGAAACAGCGGAACATCATGATGCATCCCTGGCGCCGGGCATTGTTTGCGGTTAGCGTCCGTCCATGAATCCGCCCGTTGGCGCCTCGGAAAACGCATTCAAGGGCATCGTCTGCATGGTCGCCGGCGGTGCCCTCATCACGCTAAGCGACGCGATCATGAAAATATTCGCCGGGCGCCTGCCGCCGGGCGAGATCCTGTTCATCCGCAATTCGTTCACGCTGATCGCGATCGCGCTGGTCGCGCTCAAGATCGGCAGCGTCCTGTTGCTGCGTCCCAAGAACATTCGCGGCCAGGCGGCGCGGGCGGGGTTTCTGGTGGTCAGCGCCTTCCTGTTCGTCGCCGGGATCGAGCACACGCCGCTGGCCAATGCCATCGCCATCACTTTCACCGGGCCCTTGATCGTCACGGCCCTGGCGGTGCCGATGCTGGGCGAACAGGTCGGCTGGCGCCGTTGGCTCGCGGTCGCGATCGGGTTCGTGGGCGTCGTCGTCGTCATTCGCCCAGGCACCGACGCGTTCACCTGGGGCTCTATCTTCATTCTGCTGGGGTCGGCCGGCGGCGCCATGCGCGACATCATCACCCGGCGTCTGTGCGCAACCGAGACATCCCTGTCGATTTTGCTGATTTCGTCGGCGGCACTGGCGCTGGCCGGGCTGGCGACTGCGCCGTTCGGCTGGAAGCCGGTTTCCCCGTCCGACGTCGGATTGCTGGCCGTTTCCGGACTTTTGGTCGCGTCATCCCATTACTTGATGATCGAATCGCTGCGCCTGGCCGAGGCCGCCGTCGTCGTTCCGTTCAAATACGCGAACGTCATCTGGGCCATTCTGTTCGGTTATCTATTCTGGCAGCACGTTCCCGACCGCTGGACGTTCGTCGGCGTCGCCATTCTCGTCGCCAGCGGTCTTTACATCCTGGAACGCGAATCGCGCCTGCGCCGCCGGAAAAACTGAATCCATCCCGCGTGGCGCCCGCCGGGGTCTGTGCTATTCTTCGGGCCTGGAATCCGAGGGAGGCAAGCATGTTCGTAAAATGGGTCCGGCGCGGCCTGGCGGCGGCGCTGCTGGCGTTGCTGCCGATGGCGCCGACGGTTGCCGTCGCGGCCGACGACACCTTCAGTTACGAGGAAGTGATGGATAAGGCGCGCGGGTTTTTCGGCGCGACCACCGAAGGGCTGGCCAAGGCGGTCGAGAAGGTATTCGAGGATCTGGGCCGGCCGAACGCCATCATTGAGGGCGAGGAAGT
>CAZDFF010000110.1:0-6129 GCA_964504425.1 uncultured Hyphomicrobiales bacterium | reverse complement strand
GATCGCCAAGAAGGGATCGGCGGCGGTGCCGGTCTATTGGCAGGGGCCGTCCGTCGGGTTCGATTTCGGCGGCAACGTGTCGAAGTCGTTCACCCTGGTCTACGGGCTGCCGACCGTCGACGACATCTACCGCCGCTTTCCGGGCGTCGACGGCAGCTTCTATTTCGTCGGCGGTCTCGGCGTGAACTACCAACGGATCGACGACATCACCCTGGCGCCGATGCGCACGGGCATGGGGCTGCGCGCCGGTGCGAACGTCGGTTATTTGCATTACGGGCGCGAGCATTCCTGGGTACCGTTCTGATCGCGACCATGTTGGTCGCGATTGGGCGGTAGACGACTACCCGGTTATGCAGATTCATTGCATTTAGGTGAAAAAGGTCAGTCCCGCGTAAGGTTCGCGTGTCATTGCGAGCGCCCGTTAAGAAGCTTCGCGGAATGTCCGGTTACGATTTCCAGCACCTCAAGGTTTTGATTGCCGACGACAGCCGCCATATTCGCGCGCTGGTCGGCACCTTTCTGCGCGGTTTCGGCGTGCGCTTCGTCAGCGAGGCCGCCGATACCGAAACGGCGTTCAGCGAGGTCGTGTCGTTCGGCCCGGACCTGGTCATCGTGGACTGGAACATGCCGACCACCAACGGAATCGAACTCGTCAAGCGCATCCGGCGCAGCCCCGATACCCCGAACCCCTACGTGCCGATCATCATGCTCACCGGGTACACCGAGATTTTCCGAGTCAAGGAAGCGCGCGATTGCGGCATCAACGCCTTCGTGGCGAAGCCGGTCAGCGCCAACGCGCTTTACAAGCGGTTGGTCGGCGTGGTCGACGACCAGCGGCCCTACGTGCGCAGCAACGAGTTTTTCGGGCCGTGCCGTCGCGCCGGCCGCGCCGACGACTACGGCGGCGCCGACCGTCGCGCGGCAAGGAGAGCCCATTGACCGCCCCCGCCGACGTCCATTACCCGCCGACCCGGCTCAAGGACAAGGTGCCGTCGACCGGCGGGCCCGATCCGAAGACCGCGGTTCTCAAGGCACTGAATGCGGCCAAGGACCTGATGGACAGCTATCAGGGGTGGGCGGTCGACGATCTGCAGGCGTTGTGGAAGGCTTTCGAGATCACCGAAAAGGCGCGCTACCGGGGTGCCGACGACGTGCGCCGCATGTATTCGATCGCCCACGAAATCCGCGGCCAGGGCGGCACGTTCGGCTTTCCGTTGATCACGGTGCTGGGCGATTCGCTGTGCAAGTTCCTGGACCGCCGCGCGACGCTCGACGCCACCGACCTCGACGTCGTGCGCATCCATATCCTGGCCATGAATGCGGTGTTCCGTCAGGGCCTGAAGGGCGACGGCGGGCCGTTGGCGGCCGAATTGCCCAAGCTGCTGCTGGCGCTCCGCACCCGGGTCGAAAGCCGGGCCAAGGACGCCGGCTGACCGGCGTCTCGGTTCAGATAAAGTCGATCTGTTCCCAGACCGACGATTTTTCCTGGTAGGTCGCTTCCTCGAGCATGAACTTCAGCACGTCCTTGATGCTGAGCAGGCCCTTGAGCGTGCCGTGCTCGACCACCGGCATGTGGCGGAAGCCCTTCTCGTTCATGATTCGCAGCACGTCCTTCGGATCGTCTTCCATGGTGCAGGTGATCGGGTCGCGCGTCAGCACCTGATCGACCAGCAGCTCGGGCACCTGGGCGCCGTAATCGGCGACCGCGCGCACGATGTCGCGTTCCGACAGGACGCCGACGACCCGGCCGCCCTCGGTGCAGGCGACGATCAGGCCGATCCGGTAGTCGGCCATGACGCGCGCCACCTGGGCGATGGTGTTTTCCGGGTAGACGGTCAGGACGTCCGTGCTCTTGGTGCGGAAGATATCGGCGACGCGCATTGGGGGTCTCTCCATGACATGCGCGCCCCGGCTCTGCCGGGGCGAGTCGCGGAGTATTAGAAAAAACCGAAGTCGGACGCCAGGGAAGAACGCGAAATTCTACCGTTCCCGGAACGCGGTGCGGAACGACGACAGGAACGGATCGAGAAGGTAATCGAGAACGGTTCGTTTTCCCGTCAGGATGCTGACGCGAACCTGAACGCCCGGCACCAGCTTGTAGCGCAATTCGCGCCGTTCGAAGTAGTCACGGGCGACCTCGATCCGGACCTTGTAATAGGGCGGCCCCTCGCCGCGCTGGATCGTGTCCGGGCTGACCTGGACGACCTTGCCCTCGATGTTGGTGAAGCGGACGGCCTCGGCCGACATCAGCTTCACGGTCGCGGCCTGGCCTTCGTGGATGTAGCCGATGTCCTGGGTCGGCAACCGGGCCTCGACCACCAGCTTGTCGTCGATGGGCACCACGTCGGCGACGGTGCCGCCCGCCTTCACCACGCCGCCGACGGTCGCGACGTACATCGACTTGACGACGCCGTCGACCGGCGCGCGCAGCACGGTGCGTTGCCGGCTGTCCTCGAACTTGCGCAGCCGGCTGGTGTATTCGTCCAGTGACCGCCGCTTTTCCTCGAGCTCCTGGCGGACCTCGGATTCAAAGGTGTGGCGGATGGAATCCAGCCGCGAGCCGGCCTCTTCCTTGGCGGCGCGGGTGCGCGCCCGGGTCGCCTTGCTTTCGACGATTCGCCCGCGCAGGGTCGCGACCTCCTTCAGCAGGTTCAGGTGCAGCATCCGGTTGGTCAGGTCGTCCTTCAGCAGGTCCTCGCTGATCTTGACTTGCTGCCGCAGGAGGCCGAGCCCCTCCTCGTCGGCGGCGATGCGCGCCGTCATCTCCTCGATCTCGATGCCCCGCTGCTGGATCAACTGGTTCTGCGCGGCGAGCTGGCTTTGCAGCCGCTGGCGCCGGGTCGCGAACAGGTCTTGCGCCTGCCGGACCAGGTCGGGCGCGACCGCGGTCACGTCGGTCGGAAACGCCGGCGCCTCGGCGCCGGTCGCCTCGGCGTCGAGCCTGGCGATCTCGACGCGCAGCGACGCGATTCGGGCCGATATCTCGCCCACGTCGGCGTCGTTCTGGATCGGCTCGAGTCGCAGCAATGGCTGGCCCTGCGTCACGCGGTCACCTTCCCGGACCAGGATTTCGCGAACGATGCCGCCTTCCAGGTGCTGTACGCTTTTCAACTGGGTCGAGGGAATCACCTCGCCGGCCGCGTCGGCGACGACGTCGAGCCGTCCGATCGTCGCCCAGGCGAAAAAGCCGCCGACCACCGCGACGCACAGCCACAAAAAGCCGCGCGTCGCCGCGCCGACGTCGTCGATGTCGGCCGCGTCGGCCCGGACGGCGGTCATTTCGGCACCTCCTTGATGCCGGCCTTGGCCGCCGCCGCGATGCGGCCCGCCACCTCGATATCGACGCCCGGCGGCATGTGGAACGGAATCACGCGCGGCACCGGCTTCACGTTCAGATCGACGATCAGGTTGGCGCCCTTGACGATGTTGGGATCGTGGCACAGCGCGACGATCGTGCGTCCGCGCCGCACCAGGTCGTTCATGACCGCGTACATCTGCGCCGTGCCGGCCGCGTCCAGGCCTTCGGTCGGTTCGTCGAAGATGCACAGCATGCCGTCTGTGGCGAGCGCGCGGGCCAGCGCCAGGCGTCGACGGATGCCGAGCGACAGGTTGTCGCCGCCGTTGGCGATTTCGGTATCCAGGCCGCGCGGGCTCTGTTCGACGAAGGCCTTCAATCCGGCCGCGACGATCAGGCGTTCCAGCGTCGCCTCGTTCATGTCGGGCGCCATCGCCATGATGTTGGCCTTGATCGATCCGGCGATGAATCGGGGCTCCTGCGGCAGGTAGACGATCTGGCGGCGCCACCACGCCTTGTCGATCTGCTGCAAATCCACGCCGTCGACCGCGATCTGGCCGCGCCGGGGTTCCAGCAGGCCGACCAGCAGCCGGGCCATCGTCGTCTTGCCGCTGCCGTTGCCGCCGGCGACGACGACGGTGGACCCCGGCTCGATTTTCAGATTGAGCCCGTCGAACAAGGGCACCTTGGAGCCGGGATGCGAAAACCCGGCATTCTTGAATTCGACGGTGCCGTAATAGCGGTCCAGCGTCGTGCCGCCCGCGCGTTCCATCGGCAGCTTGGCGAATTCGCGGATCATTTCCAGGGCCTGGCGCGCGCGGGCGAACTCGCGGGTCAGGTAGCCGATCCGGGCGATCGGTCCGAGCGCGCGGGCGGCCATGATGTTGGCGCCGATCAGCATGCCGACGTCGAACTGGCCGTGCACCACCAGCATGGCGCCGATGGCGATGACGGCGACGCCGGTCAGGGCCTGGGCGCTGGCCATGGTCGATTGCACCAGGTTCTGGCGCCGGCCGATGGCGGCGCGCAGCGTGTGGCGGGTGCCGGATTCCTCCATCCACAGGCGGCGCAGGAATTCCTGCACGTTGAAGGCGCGCACCGTGTCGGATGCGCCGATGGCGGCGCTGACCAGCCCGCCGCGCCGGGCCGCCGCTGTCGCCATGTCCTGGGTCGGCTTCTTGAGCGACCCCAGCAGCAGCAGCGACATGCCGAGCGTCAGGACGATGAATCCCGACACCACGGCGGCGATCAAGGGGCTCAACAGCCAAAGCGCGAAGACGAAGACGATGGCCATCGGCACGTCGAGCATGGCGCAGATGCTGGTCGGGCCGTAGGCGGCCTGCACGCTTTCGACCCCAGTGACGACTTCGCGGCGAAGCCCGTGCGGCATGGAATCGACCGCGCCTGCCTTGGCGCCGGTCAGGATCGAGTAAGCATGACGCGCCAATTCCTCGTCCTTGCGCCGACTGACCGCCGCCGCCATGCGATGGCGCACCTGGCGAAAGCCGAATTCCAGCGCGATGGCCGCGATCACGCCCGCCGTCAGGGTCGCCAGCGTCGTGTCGACGCCGTGCGCGACGTAGCGGTTCAGCACCTGCATCACGAACAGCGGCGAGGCCAGCGCCAGGATGCTGGCGAACAGCGACGCGACCGACAGTTCGAACGTGAGCCAGGGCCGCGCGCTCAGGCGGGACAGGAGTTCCTTCATCGGGTTCGGCGTCGCGCTCCTATCCGGTGACGTTGGCCGAGGTCAGATCGTCGACGTCGACCCCGTCGAGCGTCGCCATCTTGGTCAACTCGCCCGAATCAACGCTGCCGTTGCCGGTATCGTTCCATTGCCAAACCGTCGTATCGCTGGAATCGTCTTGAACGAGAAATGCGAACGTGTCACTGGCCGACAGGCTGCCGGAGAAGGCGCTGAGATTTCCAATGGCGTTGGCGATCGACGCCGCTTGATCGTTTCCACTGGCGCCCACCAATCCACTGCCGAAGGCGAATACATTGGCGCCGGCGTTTATCGCCTGGTCGGCGGCGATGGCCTGGAAGGTGACGGCGCTGTTGCCGTCCAGATCGAGCGCCGCGAAATTCAGGCGATCCCCGCCCGAACCCGCCGTGAAGTTATTGACCGTATCGACGCCGTTTTGCCCGCTGCCGGTGCCCGGCGCGGAAAAAACGACCGTGTCGACGGCGCTATCCGATCCCAGGTTGTAGGTATCGTTGCCGCCGCGCCCCGTCAACGTATCGGCACCGGTGCCGCCGGTCAGGGCACGGCCGATGGCATCCGAACTGCTGTCCTGGATCGTGAGGCCGCCGTTGATCGACCCCGGCGCGGCCGTCAGGACGGTCACGTTGCTGGCGAGGCTGACGCCGCTCAGGTTCAGGCTGGTCCCGTTGACCTGAAGCGTCGTCGTGCCGGATCCGGTGACGCTCGTCAGGCCTTCGAGGAACGTGTTGCCGGCGCGTACCGTCGCGGTGGCGCCGACGTCCATCGTTTCCAGGCCGCTGAGGCCCCATTGAGAGAAGTCGAAGGTTCCGGTTCCGGCGATGCTGAGCTTGTCACCGGTTCCGGCGCCGCCCTGGACGGCGCCGCTGGTCCCCATGGTCGACGACGACGAAAAAATAATCGTATCGTTGCCGGCGCCGCCGAAGACGGCGTCCTTGTCGCTGCTGCCGTTTGCGGTCGCGCCGCCGGGGGTGATGGTGTCGTCGCCGGCGCCGCCGAACAGCACGTCGCCCGCCGCCGAGCCGATGATCGAGTCTTCGCCGGCGCCGCCGAAGATCAGACCGCCGAAGACGGTCGAATCACTGACCGTGGCGCCGCTGACGGAACCGAC
>CAZDFF010000109.1:0-11277 GCA_964504425.1 uncultured Hyphomicrobiales bacterium | reverse complement strand
TACGGCTGGGGCGTTCTGCCCGACACCTTCAAGGCCTTCAAGACGCAGCGCGAACGCTGGGCCTACGGCGCCGTGCAGATCATCCGCAAGCATTGGCGTCACATGGGGCCGGGTGCCCGTACGCTGACCTCGGAACAGAAATTCCAGTACGTCACCGGCTGGATGTACTGGCTGTCGGACGCCTTGGGCGCGGTGGCCTCGATCCTGAACCTCATCTGGGTGCCGGTCATCATCTTCGTCGGCGTGCTGATTCCGACCATCGCGCTGACCGTGCCGATCGTGACCGCCTTCGTCGTCAACGTCGCCCACTGCGTGTTGCTGTACATGACGCGCGTGAAGATGCCGATGAAAAGCATCCTGGGCGCCGCCGTCGCCGCCATGAGCATGCAACTGACGATCGCCGGCGCCGTGATGAACGGCCTGATTCGCGACAACCTGCCGTTCAAGCGGACCGAAAAGGGCGGCAACACCAACAAGGCGCCGAAGAAGGACAGCCCCGTCTTCTGGGAAACCGTGCTCGGCAGCCTGCTCATGCTCTCCGCCGTGGTGCTCTACCTGACCAATGACACCGGCATCATCGAGCTTAACGTCTTTGCCTTGACGCTCGCGATCCAGAGCCTGCCCCTGCTGGCGGCCACGGCGATGCGGACGATCGAAAAGATCGAGACCTGGCGCGCCATGCGCACGGCCGTCCGGCAGGCACACGCCCCCGCCGAGTGACTCGTGGGCGGTGGTTTCCGCCGCCGCGCGGCGTTAAAGTGGCGCCGCGATGACCGCCGCTAAGACGTCCATCCCGGAAACCGCCGACGCGCTGGCCGCGTTTATCGCCGTCAGCGCGAATGCCGTCGCGGCGCGCGTCTTCGGCTTCGAATGGCTTTCCGGCGGCGCCATTCAGGAAAATTGGGCGATCACCGTCGAGATCGCGGGCGGGCCCATGAACGGCCGCCATGACGTCGCGTTGCGGACCGACGCGCCGTCCAGCGTCGCCGCCAGCCGCGGGCGCGCGGAGGAATTTCTGTTGCTCAAGGTCGCCTTTGCCGAGGGTGCTTCGGTGCCGGAACCGTTATGGCTGGATGCCGCGGGCGCCGTCGCCGGCCGACCGTTGTTCCTCATGCGCCGGCTCACGGGGACGGCGGCGGGGTACAAGCTGGTCCGCGCCGAACGGGATGCCGAGGCCAGGCGGGCATTGGTCCGAGGCCTCGGCGCGGAATTGGCGCGCATCCATGCCATCCGCCCGCCGCGCGCAGGCATGGAATTCCTCGGCGTGCCGCCGCGCGATCCGGCTAATGCCGCCGTTGCCGCGTTGCGCGGCTACCTGGATGCGCTGCCTCGGGCCTATCCGGCTCTGGAATGGGGGCTGCGGCGGTTGGAAACAACGGCGCCGCCGCCCGCGCCGGAAGACGTGGCCCTGGTCCATCGGGATTATCGGGTCGGCAACATCATGATCGACGGCGATAGGGTGACGGGCGTGCTCGATTGGGAATTCGCCGGTTGGGGGGACCGCCACGAGGATCTGGGTTGGTTTACGGCGCGCTGTTGGCGCTTCGGCCGCGACGAGTTCGAAGCCGGCGGGCTCGGCGCCGCCGAGGATTTCTTCGCCGGGTACGAGGAGGTTTCCGGCTGCGCCGTGGATCGTGACCGGGTCCATTACTGGCAGGCGATGGCGCACGCCCGTTGGGCGGCGATCGCGGCGGGGCAGGGGGATCGCTTCGTTTCCGGGGGCGAGCGCACGCTGGAACTGGCGCTGACCGCGCACATGGTGCCGGAGCTGGAACTGGAACTGCTGCGCCAGACGGGGCCCAAGACCCATGCGCGATAAGCCGACGGCGAAGGATTTGCTCGAAACCGCCGAGGCGGCGCTGGCCGGGCTCGACGCCTTGGCGCCCGAGCGTCGGCGCTATGTCGAGTTGATGGCGGCGAACGCGCGCGCCATCGCCGAACGCCAAATGGCGGCGGGCGAGGGGCCGGACGCGGCGCTGTGCGAAACATTGGCCCGGCGCCTCGGTATCGACGGCGATCTCGCGGCGATGGAAAAGGCGCTTGCGGAAGGAATCCGCGCCGGGCGCTACGATACGGACCTGGCGCTGTTCGGGTTGCTGTGGCGCGCGACCGTGGCCCGCGTCAAGGAAAGCAACCCGAAATTCCTGGAACGGATCGGCATCGACCCCGACGCCGGATAGCTGTCACCCCTTGGCGATTTCGTGGTCCGCCAGCCATTCCAGTGCGCGGGCCATGGCCGAATGATCCCATGCCTCGCCGCCCCGCGCCGTGCAGGCGTTGAACAACTGCATCGCGTTCGCGGTGTTGGGCAGCGCCATCTTCAGCGCCTTGGCGCCGGACAACGCCAGGTTCAGGTCCTTCTGGTGCAGTTCGATGCGGAATCCGGGATTGAACGTGCGCTTGATCATGCGTTCGCCGTGGACCTCGAGGATTTTCGACGACGCAAACCCGCCCATCAGGGCCTGACGCACCTTTGCCGGGTCGGCGCCCGCCTTGGACGCGAAGACCAGGGCTTCCGCCACGGCCTCGATGTTCAGCGCGACGATGATCTGGTTGGCGACCTTGCAGGTCTGGCCGTCGCCGTTGCCGCCGACCAGGGTGATGTTCTTGCCCATCAGTTCGAAGATCGGCTTGATCTTGTCGAATACCGCCTGCTCGCCGCCGACCATGATGGTCAGCGCCGCGTTCTTCGCCCCGACCTCGCCGCCGGATACCGGCGCGTCCAGGTAGTCGCAGCCGAGATCGTTGATCTTCTTGGCGAACGTCTTGGTTTCGATGGGCGAGATCGAGCTCATGTCGACCACGGTCTTGCCCTTGGACAGGCCGGCGGCGATGCCGTCGGCGCGGAACAGCACGTCCGCCACGTCCGGGGTGTCGGACACCATGACGATGACGATGTCGGCCTTCTCGGCGACTTCCTTGGGCGATCCGCATTTGACGGCGCCGGCCTTGAGGACCTCGTCGGGAACGCTCTTGCGGCCCCACACGAACAGTTCGTGCTTGGCGGCCAGCAGGTGGCCGGCCATCGGCTTGCCCATGATGCCGAGGCCGATGAATCCGATCTTGCTCATCGCAAACTCTCCCTTATCAACGTTTCTTGAAAGGTTCGAACCAGCCCAGCCCGTCGACGGTGTCGGCGGCGGGCTTGTATTCGCACCCGATCCATCCCTGATAGCCGACCCTGTCGAAGTGCCGGAACAGAAAATCGTAATTGATCTCGCCGGTACCGGGTTCGTGGCGGCCCGGGGTATCGGCGATCTGCACGTGGCGGATCTTGGGTAGCAGGCGCTCGAAGGTCGGCGCCAGGTCACCCTCCATGATCTGCATGTGATAGACGTCGTATTGAATGAACAGGTTGTCCGAGTCGACTTCGTCCAGGATCGATTCCGCCTGCGCCGAGGTGTTCAGGTAGAAGCCGGGGATGTCGCGGTTGTTGATCGGCTCGGTCACTAGGCGCACGCCCGCGTCCTTCAGGCGCGGCGCCGCGTACTTCAGGTTCCGCACGAACGTCTCGCGAAGTTTTTCCGGCGCGACGTCCGGGGGCGCGATGCCGGCCAGGCAATTCACCTGGGGCGCCTTCAACGCGGTCGCGTATTCGATCGCCTTCGGCAGGTTGGCCTCGAATTCCGCGATCCGATCCGGGCGGCAGGCGATCCCGCGTTCGCCCTTGGTCCAGTCGCCGGGTACCATGTTATGCAGCGCCAGTTCCAGGCCGTTGCGCTTCAAGGCCTCGGCCAGTTTTCCCTTCGGGTGCTCGTAGGGAAACAGGAATTCGACGGCGCGGAAGCCGGCCTTGGAGGCGGCCTCGAAGCGGTCGAGGAACCCGACCTCGTTGAACATCATCGAAATGTTGGCGGCGAAATTCGGCATCGCCTTTTCCCTCCCATAGCGATTTCGCCATACCTTGAGATATTTCGTCCGGCAACGCCAGGGCCGTTCGGTCCCTTATTTTGGATGGATTTCGGTCTTTCGAGGCGCCATCATCGCCGCCGCCCGACACATTCCGGTAACATCCGCGAGCCCGACATGACCGAGAAATCCCGCAAGAAGCCGGAAGACCTGCGCAGCCGCCGCTGGTTCGGCGTCGACGACCTGCGCGCCTTCGGGCACCGCTCGCGCACGTTGCAAATGGGCTATTCGCATCAGGACTTCGCCTTCAAGCCGGTGATCTCCATCGTCAACACTTGGAGCGACATCAACCCCTGCCATGCGCATTTCCGAACCCGGGCCGAGGAGGTCAAGCGCGGCGTCTGGCAGGCGGGCGGCTTCCCCATCGAACTGCCGGCGATGTCGCTGTCCGAACCGTTCGTCAAACCGTCGACCATGCTCTATCGCAATTTCCTGGCGATGGAGACCGAGGAACTGCTGCGCTCGCACCCGGTCGACGGCGCCGTGCTGCTGGGCGGCTGCGACAAGACCACGCCCGGCCTGCTGATGGGCGCGATCAGCATGAACCTGCCGGCGATCTTCGTGCCGGCCGGGCCGATGCTGCGCGGCAACTGGGAAGGCAAGCCCCTGGGCAGCGGCAGCGACGTCTGGAAATACTGGGACGACCGCCGCGCCGGCATCATCGGCAAGGAAGAGTGGGAGGAAATCGAGGCCGGTATTGCGCGTTCCTACGGCCACTGCATGACCATGGGCACGGCATCCACCATGACCTCGATCGCCGAAACCCTGGGCATGACCTTGCCCGGCGCCGCATCGATTCCGGCGGCCGACGCCAATCACCCGCGCATGGCGACCGCATCCGGTCGGCGCATCGTCGATATGGTGTGGGAAGATTTGAAGCCGACCGACATTATCGACGAGAAATCGGTTCGCAACGCCATGGTCGCGCAGATGGCCATGGGCGGATCGACCAACACCATGATCCACCTGATCGCCATCGCGCGGCGCGCCGGGGTGTTGTTGGCGCTGTCCTCGTTCGACGAGGTCTCGCGGACCACACCGGTGATCGCCAACGTCCGGCCGTCGGGCACGACCTATTTGATGGAGGACTTCTATTACGCGGGCGGCTTGCGGGGCCTGCTCAAGCGGCTGGAAGGCAAGCTCGATCTCGGCTGCGTTACGGTCAACGGCAAGACCATGGGCGACAATATCGAACACGCCAAAATCCACAACGACGACGTGATCCGCCCGTTGAACGACCCGCTGTATGCCGAAGGCGGCACGGCGGTGCTGTTCGGCAATCTGGCGCCGGATGGCTGCGTGATGAAGCCGTCGGCGGCGGAACAAAGGCTCCTCACGCACAAGGGCCCGGCGCTGGTATTCGACGACTACAACGACATGGCCGCCCGGGTCGACAGCGACGACCTGGACGTGACGCCGGAAACGGTGCTGCTGCTGCGCAATTCCGGCCCCTTGGGCGGACCCGGCATGCCGGAATGGGGCCAACTGCCGATCCCGCGCAAGATGCTGCGCCAGGGCGTGCGCGATATGGTGCGCATTTCCGACGCGCGCATGAGCGGCACCAGCTACGGCGCGTGTATTCTTCATGTCGCGCCGGAAAGTTACGTCGGCGGGCCGCTGGCGTTCGTGCGGACCGGCGACGTCATCGAAATCGACGTGCCGTCGCGGCGCATTCATCTGCATGTCGACGACGCCGAGATGACGCAACGCCGCGCCGCGTGGCAGAAGCCCGAACCGCGTTATCCGCGCGGCTACGGCCGGATGTTCTCGGCCCACGTGACGCAGGCGAACGAAGGCTGCGACCTCGATTTCCTGCACGCGGGCTCGGCGATTCCGGACCCGGAAATCCACTGACCGCGCGATAAGGAAGGGGGATCGCATGAAAACCACCGCCGTCACGTTCGAAGACTTGGCCGCGTCCGTCATCGCCGTGCCGCCGCTGGCCCGGAACGCCGACTTCTCGCTCAACATGGCGGCCAACGCCAAAGTGGTGAAGCACTTGGATGCGGGTGGGGTGCGTTCGCTGATGTACGGCGGCAACGCCAATTTCTACAATATCTCGCTGAAGGATTTCGCCGCCGCGCTCGACGGACTGGAGGAGCAGGCGGGGCCCGATACCTGGGTGCTGCCGGCCATCGGCCCCGATTTCGGCAAGATGATGGATCAGGCGGATATCCTGAAGACGCGCAAGTTCCCGACCGCGATGGTGCTGCCGCTGGTGTTTCCGGCGACGCCGGTGGGCGCCGAAATCGGCATTCGCAAGGTGGTTGAGCGTTTCGGTCGGCCGGTGACGGTCTATGTGAAGTCGGAAACCTACCTGACGCCGGAAGGGGTCGGTCGCCTGGTCAACGACGGTGTGGTGTCGTCCATCAAGTACGCAATCGTGCGCGACGATTCGGCGAAAGACCCGTTCCTGGCGAAACTGTGCGATCTGATCGACAGGCGTTTCATCGTCAGCGGCATCGGCGAGCGCCCGGCGGTGATTCACTTCCGCGACTTCGGCTTGTCGTCGTTCACATCGGGTTCGATCTCGGTCGCGCCTCGGGGCACCATGACGATGCTGAAGGCGCTGGCGAAAAAGGATTGGGCGACGGCCGAAAAAATCCGTGCCGCTTATCTGCCGTTGGAAGATCTGCGCGACGCCATCAGCCCGATCCGCGTGCTGCACGACGCGATCACCTTCGCCGGCATCGCCGACATGGGGCCGATGCTGCCGCTGCTGACCCGGCTGGACGAGAAGGATCGGCCGGCGGTCGAAAAAGCAGCGAAGGCATTGTTCGCCCAAGACAAGACCTGGTCATGATCGACGTCGTCGTTTCCGCGCCGGTGCCGCCGAGGCTTTATGAATGCCTGGAAGGGCGCTATCGCCTCCACGATTATGTGAAGGCCGCCGACAAGCCGGCGATGCTGGCCGAGATCGCGCCCGTCGTTCGCGCCTTGGTGACCAGCGCCCGCATCGGCGCGACCAAGGCGTTCATCGACTCGTTCCCGAAGCTGGAAATGATTTCCTGCGTCGGCACCGGCTACGGCTCCATCGACGTGGCGGCGGCGAAGGCGCGGGGCATTCCGGTCGGCTACACGCCCGGCGTGCTCGACGACGAAGTCGCCGATTACGGCATGGCGTTGATGCTGGCGGTCGCGCGCCGCATCGTGGAAGGCGATCGCTTCGCGCGCGCCGGCCGATGGAAACAGGGACCGCTGGCGTTCGGGACCAAGGTCGGCGGCAAGCGGCTGGGCATCGTCGGCCTGGGCGCGATCGGGCGCCTGGTTGCCAAGCGGGCGCTCGCCTTTAATATGCAGATCGCCTACTTCGGCCCCCACCGCAAAGACGACGTGCCTTACGAATATTTCGACGACGTCGCCAAGCTGGCGGCATCGGTCGATTACCTGATGTTGACCTGCCCCGGCGGCAAGGCGACCGAGAACCTGATCGACGCTCGCGCGCTGGCGGCGCTGGGCCCGGCCGGATTCCTGATCAACATCTCGCGCGGCAGCGTCGTCGACGAACCGGCGCTGATCGCGGCGCTGACGGAAAAGCTGATCGCCGGCGCCGCGCTCGACGTGTACGTGGACGAACCGAATATCCCCGAGGCGTTTTTCGCCTTGGACAATGTCGTGCTGTCGCCGCACCAGGCCAGCGCATCGAACGAAACGCGGCGCGCCATGGCCGAACTCGCGGTCGCCAACCTGGAAGCCTTCTTCGCCGGCAAGCCGCTGGTGAAGCCGGTGCCGGAATGATCCGCGTTCCCGCCGACGCATTGCGCCGCCAGACGGCGGCGATCCTTGTCGCGTGGGGCATGCCTGAAAACCAGGCCGACGAAACCGCGTCGATCATGGTCGCTGCCGACCTGCGCGGCATCGATTCCCACGGCGTCGCCATGTTCGACCTTTATGCCGAACACCGCGCCATGGGGAAAATCGTCTGGGCTCCGGAAATTTCGGTCGTGCGCCAAAATCCGGCGACCGCGCTGGTCGACGGCGGCGGCGGGCTCGGCCATTGCCCGGGCGCGCTTGCCATGCGGTTGGCCGTCGAAAAGGCCAAGGCCGTCGGCATCGGCGCCGTCGCCGTGCGCAATTCCAACCATTACGGCGCCGCCGGGGTTTATGCCCTGATGGCGGCCGACGCGGGACTGATCGGCGTTTCCACCACCTCGGTTTGGAACACGGCCATCGTGCCGACATTCGGCACCGATCCGATGTTCGGCACCAATCCGATCGCGTTTGCCGCGCCGGCGCGGAAAAATCCGCCGTTCGTGCTCGACATGGCGACCAGCACGGTCGCCATCGGCAAGGTGAAGTTGGCGAAGCTGCTGGGACATGACATCCCCGAGGGCTGGGTGGTCGACGCGAACGGGCGGCCGGTCACCGACGCGGCCGCCGCCGTCGCCGGGGTCAGGCGGTTCACGCCGTTGGGCTCGTCGCGGCGGATGGGGGGTCACAAGGGCTACGGTTTGGCGGCGATGGTGGAAATCCTGTCGACCATGCTGCCGGGCGCCTGGTGGGCGACGACACGCGAACGCGATCATCCAAACGCCGACCGCTTCAACGTCGGCCACTTCATGCTGGCGCTGGACCCGAAGGCGTTCCGCGACGACGAGGGCTTCGAGGCCGATCTGGATGCCATGATCGACGAACTGCGCGACGCCAAACGGGCCGATGCCGGGCAGCCGGTCCTGGTCGCCGGCGATCCGGAACGGGCGGCGGTCGAGGAACGCACGCGGGACGGCATCCCTTTGTCCAAAGCCCGAGCCAGCATCCTGGCCGACATCGCCGGGAAAGCCGGGGCCCCGGTCCTGATACCGTCCGTTTGACGGGAAAGTCCGAAATTGCCGGTGTAATTCGAGATGGCGGCGGTTTACGGGCAAGGCTAAACTCGGGGTCTTCCTGCAGTTGCAATGGCGGGAAGGGGCCTTGGGAGCGGCTCTGGTGCCGGGCCACGGCCAAGCAACGAATAATTTGGGAGGAACCTGATGAAATCGTTCTTTAAGATCGCGCTCGGCGTGTCGAGCGCGGTGACCGTCGTCGGCGCCGTTTCCGTCGTCTCCGCGGCCGAAATCCGCCTGATGACCGGACCCCAGGGCGGATCGTGGTATCCGCTCGGCGGCGCCATCAAAAACATCGTCGAGAAGAACACCAAGGGCAATTCGGTGCAGGTCCTGCCCGGCGCCGGCATCGCCAACGTGAAGGCCGTCGAGGCCGGCAAGGCGCAGATGGGCTTCGCCAATTCAGTTTCGACCGTCGATGCGATCGCGGGCAAGAAGCCGTTCGACGGCCCGGCCAAGAACGTGTGCAACGTCGCTACGCTCTATCCGCAGTACTTCCAGGTCGTGACGCTGGCCAAGGACAACATCAAGAGCCCGGCCGACTTCAAGGGCAAGGCGTTGACCGCGCAGAAGAAGGGCAACACCGGCGAGGCGATCACGGCCGACCTGCTGGCGGCCTACGGGATGTCCTACAAGGACATGTCGCGCGTCAGCTTCGGCTCCTATACCGACTCGGTATCGCAGATGAAGGACGGCAATGCGCACGTCTTCACGCTCGGCACCACGGTGCCGGCGGGTTCGATCATGGACCTCGCCTCCGCGCGCGACGTGCATCTGGTCACGATCCCGGACGACGGGCTGGCCAAGATGAAGAAGATCAACCCCGGCTATCAGCGCATCATCGTCAAGGCCGGCAGCTACCCGAAGCAGGACAAGGACGTTGCCACCATCGGTTATTCGACGCACATCGTCGCGCAATGCTCGCTCGACGCGAACGTCGTTTACGACGTGTTGAAGGCGATGCACGCGAACGTCGGCGACCTGGCTTCCATCGCCAAGGCGATGAAGGGCATCACGCCCAAGCAAATGGCCGTCGAAACCGGCGTTCCGCTGCATAAGGGCGCCATGAAGTTCTACAAGGAAAAGGGCGCCATCTAAGCGCCGCAACCGGCATTCCCGGCCGCGACTGGGCGTCGCGGCCGGGGTGCGCCGGTCCGTGATCTGCCTCGCGCCGGCTCTTTGGGGGGAATGGCATGTTGGCGAAACGAAGCGCGATGGGTTGGGCCGTCACCGCCGTCGGGGCGGGAATGTCGCTCTATCATCTCGAAGTCGCCTTCTTCGGGCCGCCGGACACGCTGACCCTGCGACTGATACATGTCGGCTTCGCCCTCACGCTCGCGTACCTCACCCTGCCCGCAAAAGGCGGCAAGCTTTCCGGCGGGCCGGATTGGTTGTCGTGGATGCTGCTGGCGGTGTCCCTCGTCGTCGTCGCCTATCCGATCGTCGAGATGGAATACGTCGACAACCGCATGATCTACGTCGATCCGCTGCGGACCGCCGACTGGATCATGGGCCCGGCGCTGATGGTGGTTCTTCTCGAAGCGACAAGGCGTTCGGTCGGCCTGGCGCTGCCGCTGACGGCCGCCGTGTTCTTCGCCTATGCCGTTTTCTTCACCGACGTGAAGATGGACGTGCTGATGGAACAGATGTACCTCGGCACCGAGGGCATCTTCGGCATTCCGGCCGGCGTGTCGGCGACCTACGTGATGTTGTTCATCCTGTTCGGCTCGCTGGTCGAACGCACCGGCACCGGCAAGCTGTTCATGGACTTCGCGATGAGCCTGACCGGCCATCAGGCGGGCGGTCCGGCCAAAGTCGCGTGCATCACCAGCGGCATGTTCGGCACGGTTTCCGGCAGCGCGGTGGCCAACGTCATGACCACCGGCACCTTCACCATCCCGCTGATGAAGAAGATCGGCTACAAGCCGCCGTTCGCCGGCGCCGTCGAGGCGGTGGCCTCGACCGGCGGGCAGATCATGCCGCCGATCATGGGCGCGGCGGCGTTCGTCATGGCCGAATTCCTGGGCGTCAGCTATCTCACGATCACGGGATACGCGCTACTGCCGGCGATTCTTTATTTCCTCGCCGTCTACATGTCGGTGCATTTCGAGGCCAAGCGCACCGGCATGGTCGGTTTGCCGAAGGCCGATCTGCCGCGCATGAAGGACGTGCTGACGGAACGCGGCCATCTGTTCATTCCGCTGGTCGTCATCGTTGGCGTGTTGCTGGCGGGCTACAGCGCCCCGTTCGCGGCCTTGTGGGGGATCATGTCGGTGATCCCGACGGCGCTGCTGCGCAAATCCACGCGCCAGTACGTCAATCTGGAAAACATCCTCGAAGCCATGGTCGACGGCGCGCGGAACACCGTGTCCGTGGCGTTGGCTTGCGCCTGCGCCGGCATCGTCATCGGCGTCATCACGCTGACCGGCCTCGGCCTCGGTTTCACGTCCCTGGTGCTTGCCGCGGCGCAGAGCAACGTCATCCTGGCGCTGGCGCTGACCATGATCGCCGGCATCATCCTCGGCATGGGGATGCCGACGACGCC
>CAZDFF010000108.1:0-11331 GCA_964504425.1 uncultured Hyphomicrobiales bacterium | reverse complement strand
GCCGGCGTCTTGGCCGCCTGCACCGCGGCCTCGGCGCGGCCCTCGAAACGGGCCGCCTCGCGCGGCGCCGGCCGGCCGCGGAATTTGCCGAATTGGGCGGAGAGCTTCGCCCGCAACGCCTTATCCTCGGCGCTGCCCGGTTTCGCTTTTTGGAAGGCGGCGATGGCGGCGGCGAGCGAGTCGCGGTCCGCATCGGCCGCCAGCGACGGCATCGCTATTGCGGCCATGACCCAGAATACGGCCATCGCGCACAAGAACGTTCGGCTTCCCCGCATTTTCTCTTCCCCCCATCGCATTCCTTCAGTGCCGCTGCATGACCTCGTAATCGGGTTTGCTCGGGCAGTTGGTCCGCTTACGCTTCAACGATTGTCCATCCTTGGCGACGATGACGGTCCACGACGTCGGAGACCCGCCCGAACCCGCCGGACAGAAAGTGGCGTTGTCGCAGAAGGTGACGAATGGACCGTCGAGCTTCGCAGTCGTATTCGCCAGCGTACCGAACTCGCCGTCCTTATATGGAATGAAGCCTTCCTGTCGGCGAAAATTCGGGTTGCGCGGCGCATAAAGACCGCAGGTAATGCGTCCACTGGAAACACGCATAGCGCCGATAATGGCATGCCCCGGCAGGTTGGTAGTCCGGGCCTGAAGCTCATCGCCATTGTTGAAAAAAAGCGCGCCTTCGAGAGAACGCAAGAAGCGTTCCTTTTCCGATACCGCCGCGCTTTGCGGCGCGGTGGATGGCGTTGGCCCCTGCCCGCTGCCGCCGCGCGCCGCCTTTTCCTTGAGATAGCGCAGCCCGGCGATGCGCTTTCGCACGTCGAGCGCGTCCTTGGCCTGGGGCGCGGCCTTCAGATAAAGGCCGAGCGCACGCTCGGCGTCGTCGTAACGTTCCGCCTTTTCCAGCAACACGCCGCGATTGAAGTGATACTCGGCGACCCACGGCGCCAGCCGCGAGGCCGCGCCGAACGCCTTGGCGGCATCCAGAAAGTCGGCCGGGGTCTTCGCCGTCCGGGCCGCCGCTTCGGCGCGGCCCAGGTGATCGACCACGGCGTCCGGCTGGGCCGGCGCCGGTTTCAGCGCCCGTGCCGCGGCGATGGCCGTTTCCATGGCCGTCGCCTCGGCGGCGCTACCCGCCTGGGTCTTCGCCACATCGGCCATCGCCTTGTCGAACGCGGCTTTGGTATCGGCAGCGACCGACGGCGCGGCGACAACGGCAGCCATGAACAAGACCGCACACCCTATTATCGTGGTCGACCCGGATTTCATCGACGCCATCCCATACGTTCGCTCAAGGATACCGCACGAACAACATCGTTCGCTTTGAATCATTGATAGATCTGATGAGAATTGAGCGCCGATCCGACGAAACGGCGCCTTTGTACCGCTCAGGGCTTCCGGTTCTCCAGGTCCTCGTTCCTTCGATATTCAATCCACTCATCGTCAATGAAATTTCACTGAAAAAAGTTTGGGAACCATCCGATTCGGTTCGAACAAAACGCAGCACGATGCGGTTGCCGCCGAGAGACTGCAACTCGTAGACATCCCGCCAGCCCGATGTGATGTCGTGCTTCCACAGGCCCGATAGCGATTGCGGCGTAACTGTAGGTCCGGAGGGCGGCGATGGTTTGCGCGCCGTTGCGGCCGGAGGCTGCGGCGGGGCCGTTTTCGGCCGGCTCGCTAAATATTCGAGCCCAGCAACTTTCTTCTTTACTTCGCGCGTATCGGGCGCATTGGGCGACGCCTTCAGATACAATTCGAGACTGCGCTTAGCGGCGGCGTAATCCTCGGCCTTTTCCAAGAGCACGCCGCGATTAAAGTGATAGGTGGGAACCCAGGGCGCGACACGGGCTGCCTTGCCGAATTCATCGGCGGCGGCCTTGAACCCGGATTTATCCTTCGCGGCCTTGGCCGCCGCTTCGGCCCGGCCCTCGAAGGCGATGGTCGTGTCGGGAACGGCGGGAGTCGGTTTCAGCTCCCGCGCCGCGGCGATGACCTTTTCCATTGCCGTCGTTTCGGCGGCGCTTCCCGCCTGGGTCTTCATCACCTCGGCCATCGCCTTGTCGAACGAAGCTTTGGAGTCGGCGGATTGGGCCGCCGTCGGCATGAAGACGATGGCAGCGACAACAAGGATCGCGCGCACCGCCATTTTCGCGGCGACAAGGAATCGCCTCGGCATTCGTTCCCCCTTTAGCGTTTTACTCCGGCCGACCCATCGGCCTTCTTCGCCTTGTCGATATCGTCCTGGTAGACCGCCGCCCCCTGCAACACGCGAAACGCGCTTTGCAGGGCCTTGTCGGCGGGTTCGGTCTTGAGCCGCCGTTCCAACTCGTCGCGCGCCTTGGCGTAATTGCCGTCGCTGTCGGAGACGGCACCGATTACGATCTTGCGAAAGCGCGTGTCCCAATTCTGAAAATCCTGGAATTGCGCGTAATTGACATCGGCCGGGCGCTCGCGCTCGATCCGATCCAGCGTCGGCGTCGACGGCTTGCGCGGCGCCAGAAGGCCGGGATCGAACTCGGGCGTGCCCGACGGCGCCTTACCGGCGCGGACGATGCTCTCGCCCATGCTCATGCCGAGGATGTAGGCGTACGCGTCGCGCACGTTCTGGTCGTTGGGCTGGCGCCAGAGGGCGTCGTCGAGGCGCCGGGACGCGGCGTCGAGGTCGTGGCCACCGGCCTCGATCGCGTCCATCACCAGGTTCGCCGTCGGCGCGCCCAGATAATGCACGTCGGGCGCGGTTATACGAGCTTTTGCCGCCGGCTTTGCTTCCGGTGCCGGACTCGCACCCTTGAGACCGAGGTTAGTCGATACCGGCGCCGAGTCCTTGCTGCCTTTCGAGAAACGCGGACCTCGCTCGGCGTCGGAGGGCGCCGTCGGCTTCAGCGCCAAATCGTCGCCGCCCGGGTTTGCCTTGATGCCGAGGGTGGGCGTGCTGGATTTAAGGCCGAGATCACCCGAGTTACTCGGCACTCCGCCCGAATCGTCGAAATCGACGCCCTTCATGCCTTTGAGGACGTCGATCTTATCCTGGTTGAACTTCCGTTCCGCCGCCAGTCGTTCGGCCTGCTCCTTGGCCTGGCGATCCGCCTCCTCGGCTTGGCGGCGCATTTCGTCTTCCTGCTCCATGCGCTGGCGTTCGGCCTCGGCGTCGTAGGCCGGCGCCGTGTCGATCGGCGGCGCCCCCTGATCGACCGGCGCACGCCCCGGCGTCGGCTGCCGCCGGACGGCCGAGCCCTCGTCGCATTGGCCCTGGCGCGAGCACGAGCCGACACCGATTCCCGGCGTCTGGCGGCGGAATTGCGAGATCGCGTTGCGGCACGCGTCTTCGCTGGCGAAGCCGGCAACGGTGCCGGTGCTGCGCCCGGCGATGCGCGCACAACCGGCGCTGCTGCAATACCAATTGAAGGACCAGGTGCAGGCCGCTTCGGCGACCCTCGGTGCGAAAAAGAAAAACGCGATCCAGGCGAGCCCTGCGGCGGCGCCGCGGACGCTCCGATCTGACCATACGCGCGATCGCCGACAACGCATGGGAGGCCTTAAGTGTCGAACGGCTTCAGACTAGCCGAACGCGCGATTGCCGACAATTGACGGCAATCGACATCCATATGCGAATCGATAGCGTTCTAATCGACGGCGATCAGCGCGGCAACGACGCGCCGTTCCTCGCCCAGGAGCACGTTGAAGGTCCGGCACGCCGCGCCCGTATCCATCCATTCGAGCGCCACGCCCGCGGCCTTGGCCACGACGCGTACGGCCTCGGGCGGCGGAAAAAACGTCTTGCCGCAACCGACGATCAGGATGTCGCCTTGGTCGGCGTGGGCCAGCGCGGCCGCCAGCGCATCGGCCGTCGGGCCGTCGGTCGCGGCGGCCCAGGGAACGGTCATTCCGGTTGCAACGATGACGGAGCCCCGGTGCGGCACGCCGGCGATGCGAAAACCGCCGCCGCCGTAAGACTGGATGACTTGGCGCCCGCTAGGAACCGAAGGCGTGATGTCGATCCCCGGAATGGCTCTACGGCGCCTCCGCGGCGGCCGCCTCCTTGTTCTTCTGATCGCGGCGCGGAAGGTTCATGTAGATCAGCATCGGCGTCGCGACGCAGATCGACGAATAGGTACCGATGCCGATGCCCCAGATCATGGCGAAGCTGAAGTCGCGGATGACCGGCCCACCCAGGAAATACAAGACGACGAGCGCCAGCAACGTGGTGCCGCTGGTCAGGATCGTGCGCGACAGGGTTTCGTTGATCGACAGATCGAACAGTTCCAACAGCGGCATGGTCTTGTACTTGCGCAGATTCTCGCGCACCCGATCGAACACGACGACGGTATCGTTGATCGAGTAGCCGGCGATGGTCAACGCCGCGGCCACCGTGGACAGATTGAATTCGAGCTGCAGCAGCGCGAACATGCCGATCGTCGTCACCACATCGTGGGTCAACGCGACGACGGCGGCGACGCCGAACTGCCATTCGAATCGAAACCAGACGTAGGCCAGAATGGCGACGATGGCCGCCGCCACGGCCAGAAGGCCTTCGATGAACAGCTCCGAGCTGACCTTAGGACCGACAACCTCGGTGCGCCGGTATTCGATGCCGGAGCCGAGCGCGGTCTTGACCTTGTCGACCGCGGCCTGCTGCGCCTTTTCGTCGCCGTCCTGGCGCTGCACGCGGAGCAGCACGTCGTTGGGCGCGCCGAATTCCTGAAGTTCCACCTCGCCGATGTCGAGCGCGCCCAGCTTGGCACGCATTTCGGCCAGATTGGCGGCATTCGGAAGTTTCACTTCCATCATGATGCCGCCCCTGAAGTCGATGCCGTAATTCAATCCCTTAACGGCGAACAGCACCACGGAAGCGAGCACCAGGAGCGCCGAGAAGGCGAAGAAAATCCACCTCGGCGCCATGAATGGAACATGGGTTCCGGCGGGGATCAGCGTCACGCCGCGAAACATGGCTTTTTCCCCCTCAGATCGGCAGTTCTTGCGGGCGCGTACGGCGCAGCCAGCCGACGATGATCAGGCGGCTGACCATCACCGCCGTGAACAGTGAGGTCGCGATGCCCACCGCCAGCGTCACGGCGAAGCCGCGGATCGGTCCCGAGCCCATGAAATAAAGGATCAAGGCGGCGATCAAGGTCGTCAGATTGGCGTCGATGATGGTGGTCAGCGCCCGCGAATAACCGGCGTCGATGGCGGAAATCGGCGTGCGGCCGGCGCGCGCCTCTTCCCTCATGCGCTCGTAGATAAGAACGTTGGCGTCGACCGCCATGCCCATGGTCAGCACGATGCCGGCGATGCCGGGCAGCGTCAGCGTCGCCTGAAGCACGGACAACGCCGCCACGATCAGGATCATGTTGACGATCAACGCCAGATTGGAAATCAGGCCGAACAGACCGTAGGCCGCGACCATGAAGACCATGACCGCGACCAAGGCGACGGCACAGGCCATCTTGCCGGCCGCGATCGAATCGGCGCCGAGGCCGGGACCGACGGTACGTTCCTCCAGGACCGTCAGCGGCGCCGGCAGCGCGCCCGCGCGCAGCAGCAGCGCCAGATCCTTGGCCGCCTGCACGGTGAAGCCGCCGCTGATTTGGCCGGTGCCACCCAGAATCGGCTCGCGGATCACCGGCGCGCTGATGACCTTGCCATCGAGGACGATAGCGAACGGCTTGCCAACGTTCTTACTGGTCACGTCGCCGAACCGCTTGGCGCCGACGGAGTCGAAGCGAAAGCTGACGATCGGTTCGTTGGTGCGCTGATCGAACGATGGTTGGGAATCGACCAGGGTATCGCCCGACACCATGACGCGCTTCTGCACCAGATACATGGGCGAACTGCCGCGCCGGGTTTGTTCCTCGGCGCCGGGCATCAGGCGCGAGCCCGGCGGGACGCGGCCGGCCTGGGCGTCGGCCACCGTGTTGCGGTCGTCGAGCAGGTGAAACGTCATCTTCGCGGTCTTGCCGAGCAGGCTCTTGATGCGATCCGGATCGTCGAGGCCCGGCAGCTGGACCAGGATGCGGTCCTCGCCCTGACGCTGGATGGTCGGTTCGCGCACGCCGGTTTCGTCGATGCGGCGGCGAACGATCTCGATCGATTGCTCGATGGCCGCCGAACGCCGGGCGCGCACGGCTTCTTCCTTCAAGGTCAGCTGAATGCGGCCGCCTTCGACCACCTGAAGGGTCATGTCCGGATCGACGGTGCGCAACAGACCACGGGCCTTTTCGACGTCGGCCGCGTTCTTGATCGTCACGCCAATGCCGTTGCCGACGATGCCGATGCGTTCGTAAAGGATGCGCGCCTTCCGGAGTTCCTGGCGCACCGCATCGACGGATGCCTCGAGCCGTTCGCGGATGACGACGTCGGCTTCGACTTCCAGCAACAGGTGCGACCCGCCTTGAAGGTCCAGACCCAGGCTGATCCGTTGGTGCGGAACCCAGTCCGGCAGGCTATCGGTAATCTTGACCGGAACGAAATTGGGCGCGGCCGTTGCCAGACCGCCGATCAAAATCGCGACGATCAGAAGGATTTTCCATTTCGGGAAATGGATCATCGGCGGGGCCGGTCCGGATCGGCCTAATTATTTCTTCGGTCCGAACAGGCGGTCCATCAGACTCGCCGGCTTGGCCGGCTGGCCGTCGTTGGCGGGCTGACCGCCCTCGGCCGGTGTGCCGCCCGATGCCGGTTCGGTCTTGCTGACGATGGCCGCGATCGTGCTGCGTTGGACGCGCACGCGAACGCCGTCGGCGATTTCGACCGTCAGTTCGTGATCGTCGATGACCTTGGTCACCGTGCCGAGGATGCCGCCGCCGGTGACGACCCGGTCGCCGCGCCGCACGGCCGACAGCATTTCCTTGTGCATCTTCATCTTCTTCTGCTGCGGACGAATCAGCAGGAAATAGAAGACAACGAAGATCAGCACCAACGGAAGCAACGCTTCCAGGCCACCGGCACCGCCGCCGGAAGCGCCTTGGGCAAACGCGGGCGAAATGAACATCGAACAGACCCCTTCAAGCTCTTACGGGCGAATTCTCGCGGGAGCGACTTCGCGCCGATGCGACGGGCGGAATCCCCGACGGAAACGCCCCGAAACCTCGGAAAACCGTGGCCGGACGCACCGACCGCCGGGACTATACCGGCCCCGGCCCGACTTGCAAATGCTAACCGGATTCGCCCCTTAAGCCTTGGTTTCATGGGGCTTCGTCCGCCCGCTCCGGTGCGGAAGCGTTTGCCGGCGCCCGGCTCAGGTGTTAACGTCCGCGCCCGTTGCGCGCAAACAATTGATTGCCGGCGTAGCCGGCGGGGCCCCCATGAGCGATATCGAAACCCTGCCCCTCCTTCGGCGCATCGCCGAAGCCCTCGAACGCCTGGCGCCGCCGAAGCCGACGGGATCGGACCTAGCCGCCGCCGATGCCTTCGTCTGGCACGCCGAGGGCCATTGGCTCGAACCGGTGGCCAAGATCAATCGGGTCGAAATCCAGTTGCTGAAGGGCATCGATCGGCAGATGGACCTGCTGCTCGACAACACCCGCCGGTTCGCGACCGGATTGCCCGCCAATAACGCCCTTTTATGGGGAGCGCGCGGCACCGGCAAAAGTTCGCTGGTCAAGGCCGCGCACGCCGCCGTCAATAGCGAAAGCCCCGGCGCGCTGGCCCTGATCGAAATTCATCGCGAGGACATCCGCTCCCTGCCCGCGCTGCTGTCGTACCTGCGCGGGTCGGATCGGCGCTGCCTTCTGTTCTGCGACGATCTTTCGTTCGACGGCGGCGACGCCTCCTACAAATCGCTGAAAGCGGTGCTGGAAGGCGGCATCGAAGGCCGCCCCGACAACGTGGTCTTCTACGCCACCTCGAACCGCCGCCATCTCATGCCGCGCGACATGATCGAAAACGAACGCTCGACCGCGATCAACCCGGCCGAAGCGGTCGAGGAAAAAGTGTCGCTGTCGGATCGCTTCGGACTTTGGCTCGGCTTCCACAACTGCGACCAGGAAACCTACTTCGCCATCGTCGAAGGTTACGCCAAACGCTACGGCCTCGAAGCCAAGGGTGTCGACATCCTGGCCGAGGCCAACGAATGGTCGGTAACGCGCGGATCGCGGTCGGGTCGCGTCGCGTGGCAGTTCATTCAAGATTTGGCCGGACGGCTCGGCCGCAAGATCGACTGAACGATCAGACGGGCGCCGACGACGAAGTCGGTTCCGCCCAGACAGTGAATCCGACCAAGGTGTTCTGGCCGAAGGTGTGGCTGATGGGAACGTCGGCCGCGTCGCGGCCCCGGGCGATCAGCACCCGCCCTATTCTGGGCACGTTGTTGCGCGGGTCGAACATGTGCCATTGGCCGTCGAGAAACGCCTCGAACCAGGCCGAAAAATCCATCGCGCTGAGCGGCGGCGGCACGCCGATGTCGCTGAGATAGCCGGTGCAGTAGCGCGCCGGGATATTCATGCAGCGACAGAACGCGACGGCGAGGTGGGTGAAATCGCGGCACACGCCGGTGCCTTCGTTGAAGGTCTCCAGCGCCGATTTGGTCACGCGCGCATGTTCGTAACCGAACGCGACGTGATTGTGGACATAATCGCAGATCGCCTGGACCCGAGGCCAGCCCTCGGGCGTCTTGCCGAAGAGATCCCAGGCCGCTTGGGAGAGGCAATCGGTTTCCGCGTAGCGGCTTCCCAAGAGAAACATCAAGGCATCGTCCGGCAACGCTTCGACCGGCCACTGCCGGGCATCGGGCACGACCGGGTCCGGCAGTCCCGTATCGGCGACGACCGCGTGGGAAGAAACCATGAACCGGCCAGCGGGCGCAACAATGCGCGAGCACCAGTTTCCGAACCCATCGCGATAGGGCTTGAACTCGATGTTCGGCTTGGCGACGAGCTGATCCGGAATGACGATATCCGCGGCGCGACTATGATGCACGGTCAGCATCATAATCATCGGCGTCGGCTGCGGGCAGTCGTAGACCAGTTCGAAACCGACGCGAAGCTGCATGAATACGACCCATCCGGCGAAAGTTGCGAGAAGTGTCTGTAAATATGGGTACCCGCCCGACAATCGTCGAGGCTGCCCCCGATAACGTGCGCCCGCCAGAAACGCGGCGGGCTACGATCGCGCCGCTGCCCTCAGCATGGCGCCGTCGAGAATTTGGCGAATGGCGTCGTCGATGCGCCGCCAGCCGGTATCGTCGTTCAGCGGCACGCCGTTGCAATCGGCCTGAACGCGGCCGCGCACGGCGAGGCTGTCGGCCGCCGCCGCCAGGATCGCCAGCACCGCCTGAATATCGATCCGGGCCGGCACCTTGCGATCCTTGAAGACGCGTTCGGTCACGTCCTTCTCCCACTTTTTGCGCGCGGCGTGGACGGCGTCCGTCAGCGGATTCCGCTCGCACGCTTCCCAGGCCATGATCTCGAGCGTCGCCGGACGCTTGCGAAGGGCGGCAAGATAGCCGGTGACGAGCCGGCCCAGTACGGCGGAAAGATCGTCTTCCCGCCCACCGTCGCCCAGGACTTCTTCCACCCCGGGCCACAGATCGGCGCCCGCCCCATAGGCCGCGAGCGCGCCGGGAAGCCCGTCGAAGTAGCGGTAGATCAGGACCTTGTCGACCTCGGCGCGTTCGGCGACGGCGTTGACGCCGAGACCGCGAAACCCCGCCGGTTCGACCAGCAGATCGCCGATCGCTGCGAGTATCTTGGCTTCGGTCTTGGCGCGGTCGCGGGCCATGCCAAACGCCTTTCCTGTCACTCGAAAGTGACGGTATGGACCGACGCCGGTTCTGTCAACGACGGTGGCTTATGTACCCAGCAGCGCAACCGGATCGTGCGCCCGCTTGCCCTGGCGGATTTCGAAATGAAGTTGCGGCGAAGCGACCGAACCGGTGTTCCCGACCCGTGCGATGATCTGGCCGCGGCGGACTTTGTCGCCACGATTGGCGAGCAAGCGGTCGGCATGCGCGTAGGCGGTCACGTAACCGTTGGCGTGACGCACCAGAATCATGTTGCCGAAGCCGCGCAGTTCGTTGCCGGCATAGACCACGACGCCGTCCTGGGCGGCGCGGATCGGCGCGCCAGCGGGCGCGGCGATGTTGATGCCGTCGTTGCGGAGCCCCTTGGCTTTGGAACCGAACCCGGAGACCACCTTGCCGCGCACCGGCCATAGGAAGCCCGAACCCGGAATGTGCGCGGGTTCAAGCGATGCCGTCGATGCTTTGGCCGACGCATTGGTCCCTGGGGGCGCGCCGTGCGTCACGGGTTCGGCGGTCGGCACGGCGGATGGCGTTGGCTGCGCGGGTGCTGCGACCTGGAGCGCCGGCTTGACGGCCGACGGCCCCCGGGACACCGGGCTCTCCAACGATTCGGCGACGACGGCGCCGCGTTTCTGTGCCGGCGGCGCGGGCTGCGGGGCCGCGACCTCGGTGGATCGCGGCACGTACAGCCTATCGCCGACAGTCAGGCGGTAGGGCGGCGCAATGCGATTGGCGCGCGCCATCTCGTAAGGATCGGCGCCATAAGCGCTGGCGATGGAATAGATCGTATCGCCGCGCGCGACCACATGCCCGTCGCCGCGCGGGATCGCCAGACGCTGGCCGACACGCAAGGCATAAGGCGGCGACAGCCGGTTGGCTTCGATCAGTGCTTTCAGTTCAATCTTATGTTGGCGCGACAAGCCCCAGAGCGTATCGCCCCGGCGAACGACGATCGCCTCGGTCGCGGCGGCCAAGTTCTGCGAGTCGTAAGGCGACGGCCCGGGAACGCCGGCGCGGTATCGGTCGCGCGGCGGCCATTCGGCCCAACCGCAGCCGCCGAGCAACAGCAGCGCGGCCATCGCCGACGGCAGCAGAACATTACGCCCCGCGCTCCAAACCGCCCCCGCCTCGTTCGTTCCCGCCTGCGTCGTCACCAGCAACACGCCCTCTTTCCAAGCGCGCGGACGCCGCCGACTCGCATGGGTCCGCCAGGGGAGGCTACCCGGGAAACTCTTTCTTAACGGTTAATGGAACGAAGACTAGCGGCGGGCTTGCGGCACCATGGGCACGAAGCGCACGGGGCCCAGGTCGTCGACCTCGGCCCCCTCCTCGGTCCGCGTGACCCTCATCAGACGCTGTTCGAGGTCGTTGGTGCCGCCGTCAGCGCCGACCGGCACGACCATGACCCCGCCCAAGACCAGTTGCTCGATTAGATGCGGCGGCACGTCGGCCGCCGCCGCCGTGACCATGATGCGGTCGAACGGCGCCTGTTCGGGCCACCCCAGGGATCCGTCGCCGACCTTGGTCGTGATATTGGTCAACCGCAGCGTCTTGAACCGCGACTCGGCGACGACGTTCAATTCCCTATGGCGCTC
>CAZDFF010000107.1:0-11431 GCA_964504425.1 uncultured Hyphomicrobiales bacterium | reverse complement strand
CGAAATCGCCAAGACCAAAGGCGCCAAGCGCGCATTGCGCCTGCCGGTCAGCGCGCCTTTCCATTGTGCGTTGATGGCGCCGGCCGCCGATGCCATGGCCGCCGCGCTGGCGGAAACCAACATGCATACGCCCATCGTCCCCTTGATCGCCAATGTCACGGCGGCCGAGGTCACGGAGATCGGCGAGATTCGGCGTCTGTTGGTCGAACAGGTGACCGGCATGGTGCGCTGGCGCGAATGCGTTCAGAAGATGAAAATCGAAGGCATCGATACGATGATCGAGGTCGGCGCCGGCAAAGTGCTGGCGGGGCTGGCGAAACGCATCGATCGTGAGATCGCCGCCGTCAACGTCGGAACGCCCGCCGACGTTGAGGCGTTCCTCAAGAGTTTGTAAGTTCGAAACGGAACAAGAGGACCGATCATGTTCAATCTGACCGGCAAGACGGCGTTGGTGACCGGCGCCTCGGGCGGCATCGGCGGCGCCATCGCGCATGCGCTTCATGGCCAAGGCGCCACCGTCGGCTTGTCGGGCACGCGCGTCGACGCGCTCGACGCGGTGGCCAAGGCTCTCGGCGAACGCGCCCACGTTCTGCCCGCCGATCTTTCCGATGCCGCCGGTGCCGACGGATTGGTCAAGGCTGCCGAATCGGCGATGGGCGGCGTCGATATCCTGGTCAACAACGCCGGACTGACCCGCGATGGGCTCGCCATGCGCATGAAGGACGAGGATTGGCAGAAGGTGATCGACGTCAACCTGACGGCGGCCTTTCGGCTGACGCGGGCCTGCCTGCGCGGCATGATGAAGAAGCGGTGGGGGCGAATCGTCGGCATTACGTCGATCGTCGGCGCCACCGGCAACGCGGGCCAGGCGAATTATGCCGCGTCCAAGGCCGGCATGATCGGCATGATGAAGTCGATCGCGGCCGAAGTCGCGTCGCGCGGGGTCACGGCGAACTGCGTCGCGCCTGGATTTATCGTCACCGCGATGACCGATTCGCTCGCCGACGACCGTCGTCAACGCGTGCTCGATGCCGTACCGGTCGGGCGACTGGGAGATGCCGCCGATATTGCCGCCGCCGTGGTCTACCTATCGAGCGACGAGGCGGCCTACGTCACCGGACAGACCTTGCACGTCAACGGCGGAATGGCCATGATCTAGGCGGAAGAAGGGGGGCCGCCGAAAGAGCGAAATTTCACGGAAAGTGGCGTGTCCGGGCGCTGGTCAAGGGCCGTAAACTATGTTACGAAACCCGCCCTTCGCCGCCCTCGGCGCTCGAAGTGACCGAATTTGACTAGGCTCGCCAACAACTTATTCATTCGAGGACAGAGACCATGAGCGACGTCGCGGAACGCGTGAAGAAAATCGTCCTGGAGCACCTGGGTGTCGAGGAAGCGAAGGTGGTGGAAAACGCCAGTTTCATCGACGATCTGGGTGCCGACAGCCTCGACACGGTCGAGTTGGTGATGGCTTTCGAGGAAGAGTTCGGGTGCGAAATCCCCGACGACGCCGCGGAGAAGATTCTCACCATCAAAGACGCGATCACGTATATCGAATCGCAGACCGGCAAATAACCGTCGCGCCGACTACGTTGCAGGTCGCTTCGGCCCGGCCGGTCAATTCATCCGGGGTAGAATGAGACGCGTCGTCGTCACAGGTCTCGGCACCGTCACTTCGCTCGGCAGCGGGGTGACGCGTAATTGGGAACGGCTGCTCGAAGGCCGTTCCGGTATCCGTCCGATTCAATCTTTCGATGTGTCGGACTTGCCTGCGAAGATCGCGGGGCAGGTGCCGAAGGGCGCGACCGCGGACGGTCTGTTCAACGCGGACGACTGGGTCAGCCCCAAGGACCAGCGCCGCATGGACGAATTCATCGTCTACGGATTGGCGGCGGCGGTTCAGGCGGTCGAGGACTCGGGCTGGAAGCCGGAAGACGAGGAGAGCCGTTGCCGCACCGGCGTGCTGATCGGCTCGGGCATCGGCGGCCTGCCCGAAATCGCGTCGGGCGCGTTGGCGGTCGAGGCCGGCAACGCTCGGCGACTGAGCCCATTCTTCATTCCCGCCAGTCTGATCAATCTGGTTTCCGGTCACGTTTCCATCCGCTACGGATTTAAGGGGCCGAACCACGCCGTCGTCACTGCATGTTCGACCGGCGCGCACGCGATCGGCGATGCCGCGCGCCTCATCATGTGGGACGATGCCGACGTCATGGTCGCGGGCGGCGCCGAGGCCGCGGTCTGCCGCCTGGGCGTCGCCGGGTTCTGCGCCGCGCGTGCGCTTTCGACCGGCTTCAACGATCGCCCCGAGCAGGCATCGCGCCCGTGGGACAAGGACCGCGACGGTTTCGTCATGGGCGATGGCGCCGGCGTCGTGGTGCTGGAGGAACTGGAACACGCGAAAAAGCGCGGCGCCAATATCATGGCCGAAGTCGTCGGCTACGGCATGTCGGGCGACGCCCACCACATCACCGCGCCGGCCGCCGACGGCGACGGCGCCTTCCGCTGCATGAAGGCGGCGCTGAAGCGCGCCCAGATGAATCCGGAAGACATCGATTACGTGAACGCGCACGGCACGTCGACGCCGCTCGGCGATGAAATCGAGCTCGGTGCCGTCAAGCGCGCATTCGGCGATGCGGCCTTCAAGATTTCGATGTCGTCCACGAAGTCGGCGATCGGGCATCTTCTCGGCGCCGCGGGCGCGGTCGAGGCGATCTTCTCGATTCTGGCCATCCGCGACGGGATCGTGCCGCCGACGCTCAACCTCGACAATCCTTCCGAAAGCTGTCGCGACATCGATCTGGTGCCGCACAAGGCGAAGGAACGCAAGATTCGGGCGGTGCTGTCCAATTCGTTCGGGTTCGGCGGCACCAACGCCTCGCTCGTTTTTAAAGCCGTCTCCTGACGGAGCGGCCATGCGCCGCCTTTTCGTATACTGCCTGGTTTTTCTAACCATTTCGGCGCTCGTCGGCGGCGTGGGTTTGGGGCTGATTTATGTGCGCCTGACCGGGCCGGGGCCGCTTGCCCAGGGAACGACGTTGGCGATCCCGCGTGGCGCCGGCAGCGAGGCAATCGCACAACAATTAAGCCAGGCGGGAATCGTCGCCGATCGGACCTTGTTTTCGCTGGCCGCCCGTATAGCGGCGCGCCAGGAGCCGCTGAAGGCCGGCGAGTATCGATTCTCTGCCAGGATCAGCAGCATCGACGCCATCCGGCTTCTGCAAAGCGGCAAAACCGTGATACGCCGCTTGACGGTCGCGGAAGGTCTGACGACGCGTCAGATCGTCCGGCAGCTTTTGGCGACGGAAGGCCTCGATGGATCGATCGATCCGATACCGGCCGAAGGCTCTCTTCTGCCGGAGACTTATCACTTCTCCTACGGCGATCAACGCCAGGCGATTGTCGAACGTATGCAGCGGGCCATGCGCGACGCGCTGGCGGCGCTCTGGGCCGACCGTAGCGTCGGCCCGGTCATCAAGACACCGGAACAGGCCGTCGTGCTGGCGTCCGTCGTCGAGAAGGAAACCGGAATCCCGACCGAGCGGCCGCGCATCGCCGCAGTATTCCTCAATCGCCTGGCCGCCGGCATGCGACTGCAATCGGATCCGACGGTGGTGTATGTCGTCGGCGGCGGCTTGCCTCTCGGTCGAGCGTTGACCCGCGCCGATCTACAGATGCCGTCGCCGTATAATACCTATCTGACCGACGGATTGCCGCCGACACCGATCGCTAATCCCGGGCGCGCGGCGCTCTCGGCGGTGATGCGACCGGCATCCAGCGAGGAATTCTATTTCGTCGCCGACGGCACCGGCGGACATGTTTTCGCCCGCACCTTGGAAGAGCACAATAGAAACGTGCAGCGCTGGCGCAAATTGAGACGCGAAAAGGACGCCGGCAACGGCGGGTAGGCGGACCTACTCCTTCTTCGGCATTCGTCGCAGGATCGGATCGGTGAGGCCGACCGGTAATGCGCCCAGAAGCCAGGCTGCGATATGCATCGGCCAGGGGAAAACGATGCGCGCCTTGTTCCGTTCGACCCCGCGTTTGACGATCCGCGCGGCCTGATCGGCGTCCATCAGGAACGGCATTGGAAAGCGGTTGGCGGCCGTCATCCGTGTCCGGACGTAACCGGGGCAGACGACCGAAACACGGATGCCGTCGTCTCCAAGCCAGCCGCGCAGCGCGTCGCCCCAGGCCATGACCGCGGCCTTGCTTGCGGAATAGGCGGGAGCGCCGGGAATGCCGCGAAATCCGGCGATCGAGCTGACGATCGCGATGCGGCCGGCGCGTCGGGGACGCATTGCCGCAATCGCGGGCCACACGGTGTTGATGACGCCCGCCAGATTGACCGCGAAGATGGTCCGGGTCTGTTCCTCGTCCTCGCCTTTGCCGCCGGCCCCGGCCGAGATGCCGGCGTTGGCAATGACGAGATCGAGAGGCCGGGCGCGGTCCTGGGCCGCGATCCAATCGGCCATCGCGGTGCGGTCGGCGACATCGACGACGGCGGCGACGGCATCGGCGCCTCGTTTACGGCATTCGGTCAGTGTTTCTTCCAAGCGGTCGCGGTCGCGGCCGCTCAAGGCCAGGCGCACGCCGGGCCCGGCATACGCCAGGGCAAGAGCCCGGCCGATGCCGCTGGAAGCGCCGGTGATGACGATGGAAACGGGCGGGGACGGGCTTGCGGACATGCCTTCTTATAGGTCGTGCGCGCCGCCTTGCAAACCGCGCCGCTTGTTGGCTCCCGGCGCGACCGGTATAAATCCGGTGCAACGGACGGGGAGCTTTCCAGGTGGCCATTTCGTCGATGACCGGCTTCGCCCGCCAGCAAGGGCATGACGAAGCTGCTGCCTGGACCTGGGAGGCCCGTAGCGTCAACGGCCGTGGGCTCGACGTGCGCTGCCGGTTGGCGGCAGGGTTCGAGGATCTGGAACAGCCCGCCCGCGACCGCGTCGCCAAGCGGTTCAAACGCGGCAACCTGCAACTAGGCCTGTCGGTTTCGCGCACCCGGGGCGAGGGTACGCTCCGCATCAATAAAGATGCGCTCGATCGGGTCCTTGCCGCCGTGCCGGAAATCCGCGCTCGGGCACCCGAGTGCGGCCCGCCTACGGTCGATGGCTTGCTCGCCCTCAAAGGCGTGGTTGAACTGGTAGAGGAAGTCGAGGACGAGGCCCTGCGCCAAAGACGGATCGAGGCGATGCTCGCCGATTTGGATCGGACCTTGGATTCCCTGGCGGCGATGCGCGCGGACGAAGGACGACGCCTGGCGGCCGTGTTGGGCGGCCATCTCGACACGATCGGAAAGCTGACCGCTGAGGCCGGCCGTGTGGCGGCGACGCAGCCGAAGGCGCTGCTCGAAAAACTGAAGCGTCAGGTTGATACGCTGATCGACTCGACGCCAGGGCTTTCCGAGGAACGCTTGGCGCAGGAATGCGCGTTGTTGGCGGCCAAGGCCGACGTACGGGAAGAACTCGACCGTCTGGCCGCTCACGTTCAGGCCGCCGGCAAACTTCTTTCTGCTGCCGACGCGCAGGGGCGCCGACTCGATTTCCTGAGCCAGGAGTTCAATCGCGAGGCCAATACGCTCTGCTCCAAATCCCAGGATGTCGAACTGACGCGAATCGGCCTGGAATTGAAAGCGACCATCGATCAATTCCGCGAGCAGGTGCAAAACATTGAGTGATCTGCCCGCCGTTTCCGCCGTGCGCCGCCGCGGTTTGATGCTGGTTTTGTCCTCGCCGTCCGGTGCCGGCAAGACGACGATTTCGCGCGCGATCCTGCAAAGCGATCCCGGCATCACGATGTCGGTCTCCGTCACCACGCGCCCGCCGCGGCCGGGGGAGATCGACGGCAAGGACTACTTCTTCGTCGATAAGGCACATTTCGACGAGATGGTGAAAAAGGGCGAGCTGCTGGAACACGCGCGGGTATTCGATAATTACTACGGCACGCCGCGCGCGCGGGTGGAAAAGGCGCTTGCCGAAGGCCGCGACGTGCTGTTCGACGTCGATTGGCAGGGGACGCAGCAACTCGGCGACAACGCGCGCGCCGATATAGTGACGATCTTCGTGTTGCCGCCGTCCTTGCCCGAACTCGAACGCCGTTTGCGCGGCCGCGCCCAGGACCCGGATGATGTCGTGAAGAAGCGGATGTCGAAGGCGGCCGTCGAAATGAGCCACTACTTCGAATACACGTATATCGTGATCAACGACGACATCGACAAAAGCATCAACGCCGTGCAGGCGATTCTTGCCGCCGAACGACTGCGCAAGGACCGGCAGATCGGCCTCGCCGAATTCGTCTGCGGAATGACGGGCGATTAAACGAGTTTGCGGGTTCTGTCGCGGTGCGCCCGTGCCAGGGCGCAGAACTGCTCTACCGTCAGTTCCTCCGCCCTGGCCGTCGGCGGGATGCCGATGGCCTCGAGATCCAGCCCAAGCGATTTCAGGCTCTGACGCAGCATCTTGCGGCGTTGGCCGAAGGCTGCCGCCGTCACCGCCTCGATGGCGGAAAATTCGGCCGGCGCCAGCGGACGGGGACGCGGCCGCAGCACGACCACGGTCGACGCCACCTTGGGCGGTGGCGTGAAGGCTTCTCGGCGCACGTTGAAGGCCCGTTCGGGGATCGTCAGCCATTGCGTCAGAACGGAGAGACGGCCGTAATCGCGGCTGCCGGGAGACGCGATCAGGCGGTCGGCGACTTCTTTCTGAAACATGAGCGTCAGCGAAGCAAACGCGTCGATGCGTTTCAGCCAACCGACCAGCAGCGGCGTTGCCACGTTATAGGGTAGATTGGCGACGATGTGTCGCGGTGCGTCGCCCAATCGGGACGTATCCGTTTCCAGCGCGTCGCCCTCGATAATTTCGAGGCGCCCTGGATAGGCGTCGGCGAGTTCGGCCAACGCGGCGACGGCACGGCTGTCTTTTTCGATCGCGATGACCCGGTCCGCCGGGGTGTCGAGCAGCGCGCGGGTGAGGCCGCCGGGTCCTGGGCCGACCTCGACGACCGTCGCACCGTCGAGATCGCCGGCCGCGCGCGCGATCCGCGCCGTCAAGTTGAGGTCGAGCAGGAAATGCTGGCCGAGCGACTTGCGCGCCGCGAGACCGTGGCGGCGGATGACGTCCTTCAGGGGCGGAAGATCCGGCGGTGGCGGCCTTTCGGCGGCGCTCATCGTTCGGCGGCGGCCAGTCGCGCGGGCGCGTTTCGAGATCGGACTTCGGCCATCCTCGCCGCCATGCGCATGGCGGCGAGTAGGCTGGCTTCCTCTGCCTTGCCAGTGCCGGCGATATCGAGCGCGGTGCCATGATCGGGCGATGTGCGCACGAACGGCAGGCCCAAGGTCATGTTCACGGTGCCGTCGAAGTCGAGCGTCTTGATCGGAATCAGCGCCTGGTCGTGATACATGCAAATAGCGGCGTCGTAACGGTCGCGGGCATGAACGCTGAACATGGTGTCCGGGGACATCGGACCGAAGGCATCGATGCCTTTCGCCCGGAGTGTCTCGATCGCGGGGCGGACGATGGTTTCTTCCTCGGTACCCATCCCGCCGCCTTCGCCCGCGTGCGGGTTCATGCCGGCAACGGCGAGGCGCGGCCGAGGGATGGCGAAGTCGTCCCGCAACGCGGCTGCCGTGATCACGGATTTCTCGACGATCGACGCCGTGGTCAATTGGCGGATCGATTCGATCAGGCTGACATGGACCGTGACCGGCACCACGCGCAAGCTTGCGCAGGCCAGCATCATCACCGGCGGCGTGTTCAAACCCGCGAGATGAGCGAGAAATTCGGTATGACCGGCGAAGGCGAATCCGGCTGCGTACAGGTTCTGTTTGTGAATGGGGTTGGTGACGACGGCGGCGGCTTCGCCGGCCATGACGACGGCGACGGCGGTTTCGATCGCTTCCTGCACCGCCCCGGCATTCGCCGTGTCGAGGGTGCCCGGTTCGCCGGCGACCGGGCGCGAAAGCGCCAGGACCGGCAAGGCATCGGCAAAAACGGCGACGGCTTCCGCCGGCCGCGCGATGCGATGGATTTTCACCGGCCAGCCGATGCGGCGGGCCAGTTGCCGCAGCCGCTCGGGATCGTCGATCGCGAAAAATGGCGGCACCCCGGCGTCGCGGCCGAGCCATGCCTTGATCGCGATTTCTCCACCGACTCCGGCCGGTTCGCCCATCGTCAGTGCCAAAGGCGCGGCGCGCCGATTCGGGGCGGGCGTGCTCATATCCTGACGTCGATGAAGGCCGACCGGCGCAGGTCGCGCAGGTAGCGGCGGGCGGAGATCGAAAGCCGATCGTCGGTCAGGCGATCGCGAATTTGTTCGCGCTGCTGGGTTACGGCATCGCTGGTCTTGCGTTCGCAGACCATCAGGACGCGAAATCCGTTCTTCGTTCGCTCGGGTTTCGTCGGCGTGTTCAATGCCAAGTCCTTTATGGATTTCTGGATATCGTCGGGCAGGCTTTCGATCGGCACGGTTCCCAAACTGCCGGACATCGGGGACCCGGAACTTTTGGCCGCGCGTTCCATGTCGGCGCAAGCGGTCGCGGGCTTGGTCAGCGATTCCGCTTGTGCCCTGGCGACCGATTCCTGCGACGTGGTCGCATTGGACGGCGTCGGTACGATGACCTGAGTCAATGACACCATCTGCGAGCCCGCGGCGACGCCCGGGTTGGCGCGACGGTTGCGGAGCATGAGGATGGAGAATCCTTCGTCGGTTCGGATGGCATCGGATATCTGGCCTGGCTGAAGGCGCAGCAACGCGCTTTCGATCGACGCCTCCATTTCGCCGGATTTGACCCATCCGAGATCGCCGCCAACGGCCGCCGTCGCGCTGCGGGAAAAATTCTGCGCCACCGCGGCAAACGGCGTCCCGCTCTGCAACTGCCGGATAAGACGGTTGGCAAGCTGGACGACTTCGCGCTCCTGTTCCGGCGAATCGACGGGGAGCACGATTTCCGCGACGTGATACTCCGGCTTTCCTTTGTTTGCGTCAACCTGACGCATGATGTCATCGATTTCGTCTTCGCTGATTCGAATGGAGCGGCCGAGCTCCATTCCGATGAGCTTGTTCCACGCGATGTCGGCGCCGACGCGGTCGCGCAACGCCTGAATGGGGACGCCCGCGCTCTCGAGAAATTCCTTCATTTTTCCGGGCGGCATCTTGTTGCCGGCCTCGATCTTGGCGACGATGGCATCGATCTCTGGCGGCTCGACCTTGACGTTCAGGCGCTTTGCTTCCTGGGTTTTGAGCTTCTCGTCGATCAGGGCTCGGAGCACCTGCGGCGCAAGCCGACGGTACGTTTCCGCCGTATCGGGAAGATTGGATGTCACCATGGTCAGCTTGACCCGGTTTTGCAGGTCGAACACGGTGATCAGATCGTTGTTCACGACGGCGGCAATGCGCAAGGCATCTTGTCCGCGAACCTGCGCGGCCGAGTCGGTCGACACCGACAGAAAAACGGCGACGACGATGAAGTGCAGCAACCTTCGAGCGTTCATTCCTAGGGCTTCGCTCATCAGTAGGACGATCGACGGCATGATAGTGGCGCCCGTCTCGATGCGCAAATCCGCGCCCATCCGCGCGGTGTATGTTCGGCCCGGCGCCGGGTCAATTGGAGTAAACGCCCATGCCGACCTCGCCCAGGGTTTTGAAGTGGAGGCGAACGAAGATCGAATCGTCGGGTTTCAGATCGCGATCCTCGAAAAACGTGCGGCGCAATGTGGTGGTGATGGCGAAGCATTCGTCCTCGTAGATCAGGTTGGCGCCGAGGGATCGTAGATCGGCGGCCTCGAGGTCGTGAAGCGCGGTAAATCCGGTTCGCCAATACCGGTTGATTTTCGATGATATGCCGAGGCTCAGCTCCTCGCGCGTGCCGAACGGACTATCCGTCGCGGAATCGAAGAACGAATAGCCGGCGCCGACTCTTAGAGATTCGCCGCCGACCGAGCTCCGAATTTCATTGCGGCGCATGCGGAACGATTCCTTGTCGATGCGGGTACGGTACAAAAAGTCGAGATAGCGGAGCGGCCTGACCTGCACGTTGGCGACGTAATCGGAAAGATGATCCTCGAGGCCGGAACCGTCGCTGAAGGTATCGTCGGGCCTGACGCGATAGGTCTGTCCGACCATGACGGACGTGCGGCCTCCCTGATCGCCGATGGCGCTCCACTTCAAGCCGTAGTTGAGGCGCGGACCGCCCTCGACCCGATCCCAGCCGGGATACCGATTGTGGCTGAACAGGCTGGTTTCATCGAAATCGAACTGCTGGCTGTCCTCGTTGGGGATCTTGTTCGGATTGCCGCCGTTCGGCGCGACGATGGCGCTGACGATCGGTTCCAGCACCTGATTGACCGAGCCGCTGCGCTTGACGAACGGAAAGCGCCAATCGAAGGCAGCTTGCGGAAAAATGCGTCCGGTCACGCCGTTGAATGCGTCGGGATCGACCGAGGTCGGCCGGTGATGATCGTTGACGTGGTACATGTCGCCCTGCAGCGAGAGGGACAGCTTGTAGACGTCGCCCAGCGGGCTGACGTAGGGCAATTCCCACGACGGCCGAAACGATAGGCGCCGCGTGTCGGTGCCCTCGTTGCGCGTCAGGGCCATCAGGCTGGCATCGAGCCGGCCGCGACCGCCGCCGGCGCCGGGCGCGGTGTAGGCGGTGTATTCGACCAGCGGCATGACCAGCGGTTCCAGGCCGGGATCGTCGGTCGCGCGCAATCCTTGGAAGGCGTAGGCATTGGCGACGAGGTAATCGCGGTTCCGGAATCCTTCGGCGAACAGGCGCGAAACCAGGACCGGATCGCTGGTGACGTTGTATTGGCGAGTGTACAGGTCGTCGGTCGCGCGCCGGCCGTCGAAGCCCCATCGCCAAGTGTCGTTCAGATCGTTGCGTGCCTTGATGTCGACGTGGCCGCGGAATTCGTCGTCGGAATTGAAGGCGCCGCTCAGCTTGCCGTTCAGTTCGCCGTTCATGGTTTTTTGCCGGTAGTCGGTGAACAGCGCCACCCGTTCCTTGCTCGTGATCATCGGCGTGACGGTCAAATCCCTGTTCGGCGCGATGTCCCAGAAGTAGGGCGTCCGCAGGACCGACCCGAAATACGACGACCCGCCGAATCCCGGAGTCAGGAAGCCGCTCCGCCGGCGGACCGTGGGATCGGGATGGACCAGGTAAGGGACATAGGCGACTGGAAATCCGCCGAGCTCGAGTATGGCGTCCTTGTATTCCACGGTCTGGGCTTCGGAATTGTGAATGACGCGCACCGCCTTGACCTGCCACAGCGGCGGGCGATCCGGATTGTCGCGGCACGGTTCGCAGGGCGAATAGACGGCCTTGGCCATCTCCAGCCGGGTGGAATCCGTGCGGCGCGCGCCGTTGGCGGCGATCCGCGACCGGTCCTTCAGAATCATGCGCAGGTTTCTGACGAAGCCGTTGGCCATGTCCGAC
>CAZDFF010000106.1:0-11440 GCA_964504425.1 uncultured Hyphomicrobiales bacterium | reverse complement strand
AGGGGCACGAGTACCTGGGCGGCAAGCGGGCGCGGGCGACCGGCGACTACCGGCCTTGGACGCCGGATTGACGCCCGTCGGCGCATGAATACCGAAACCAAGGAAATTTTGTTCGGCGCGGCGACCGTTCTGGTGCTGGTCGCGGCACTGGCGGCACTTTCGACCGGCCGCAGCGTCGCCGCCGGCCAGACAGGCGCCTATCCGGTAATAGCCACCTTCAATAGGGTCGACGGTCTGCTCGAAGGCGATGTGGTGCGTCTGGGCGGTATCCGCGTCGGCAAGGTCGAAAAAGCCGTGCTCGATGCCAATTATCGCGCCCGGCTTACGTTCCGGATCGACGGCGGTGTGGCCTTGCCGACCGACACGTCGGCGGCGATCCACACGGATGGGCTATTCGGCAGCAAGTTCGTGGCGCTCCTACCCGGCGGCGACGACGCCATCATCAAGCCGGGTGGCGCGATCTCGTTCACCCAGGACGCGCTGATCGTCACCGAGCTTCTCGACCTGATCATCGCGGAAGGAAGGGCGGCGATGAAGGTCCGCAACCAAGTCCCGCCGGAGACACGGAAATGACCGGCCGCAACATCGTCGAAACCGTGCTGGGCGCGGTCGTGCTGGCCGTCGCCGGCCTGTTCGTTTGGTTTTTCTATAAGACGGCCGAGGTCCGTGCGGTCGAAGGCTATCCGATAAAGGCCGTATTCTCGAAGATCGGAGGCTTGGCGAAAGGCAGCGACGTGCGGATCAGCGGCATCAAGGTCGGCACGGTTACCGATCAGCAACTCGACCCGAAAACGTTCGATGCCGTCGTTACGATGTCGATCGCCGCGAACGTCAAACTGCCGGCCGATACCACGGCGGCGATTGCCAGCGAGGGCATTCTCGGCGGCAAATACGTGCGTATAGAACCCGGCCGCGACAAGGCATTCGTTCCGGCCGGCGGCAAGCTGTCGCGGACCAAGGATTTCCAATCGCTCGAGGACCAGGTCGGCGAAATCATCTTCCTCGCGACCGGCGGCAAGTCCGGTGGCCAGCCGAAATAGCCGCCACCGCGCCCGCCGCATCGGTATCGACTGCTTGCCGGCGTCGATGTGGCGCGCGGTCGGATTGTTCGCGTCCCTGGTCGTCGGGTTGGCGACCCCGCCGGCCGCGGCGGCGCCCTACGAGATCGCCGTACTGCAGGCGCTGGACAAAATAACGGCCCGGGTTTCGACCATCGATGCCCCGGTTGGAGACTTGGTTCGATTCGGCACGCTCGAAATCATTGCGCGCAGCTGCGACAAGCGGCCGCCGGAAGAACCGCCCGAATCGGCGGCGTTCGTCGACATCTGGGAAGTTCGCCGCGGCGAGCCGACGGAGGGGATTTTCCGCGGCTGGATGTTTGCATCCAGCCCCGCGCTATCGGCCCTCGAACATCCCGTCTACGACGTATGGCTGCTCGATTGCCGCAATCGCCAGGCGCCGGCGCCCTCGGGCACACCCGGCGGCAAGGACGCGCCGGTGATCCAGGAAACATTGCCGCCACCGGTCCGGCGCGGCGGGTGAGGCGATTTTACAGGGTTGGCCGCCGGCCGCTTGACGCGCGAAGCAAGGCCTCGATTCCCGACGTCACTTCCTCGGGGGCCCGCTCCATGCAGAACCGAGCGGTCGAGGAAACCGCATCCTCGAGCTTTTCCAGGTACTGGCGGCAGGGAATTTCCATCGCGCCGAAGCGCTTCAGGTGGTCGGTGACGAACTGGGTGTCGAGCAGTTTGAAGCGCCCGGCCTTCAGTTGCTCGACCAAATGGACGAGGGCGACCTTGCTGGCGTCGGTGACGCGCGAAAACATGCTTTCGCCGAAGAACGCCGCGCCCATCGTGACGCCGTAAAGCCCGCCGACCAGGCGGTTTTCCAGCCAAGTCTCGACGCTATGCACGAAGCCCATGTGGTGGAGTTCGGTATAGGCGCGGGCGATTTCGGAATTGATCCAGGTGTCGCGCCGGCCCTTCACGGATTGGGCGCAGAAGGCGATGACCTGATCAAAAGCGGTATTGTAGCGGATCTCGAAGATGCCCTTGCGGACGATCTTCTTCAGGCTTTTCGGCACATGGAAGGCATCCAGCGGAAGGACGCCGCGGATCTGTGGGTCGACCCAGAAAACGCGCCTGTCGCCGCGGCTGCGCGCCATCGGGAAAATTCCCGCCGCGTAGGCACGCAGCAGAAGCTCGGGCGTCAGGCGGTCGGGGCCCAGGTGGGCTTGCAGCCGGGTCATTTGCCGCCGGCCCCCGGGCCGCGCAGAAGGCCTTCCAACCAGTGGATGTCGTAATTGCCGTTGACGAAGGTCGCCTCGCCGATGATGCGCTGATGCAAGGGGATGGTCGTCTCCAATCCGTCGATCACGTATTCCGCCAACGCGCGCCGCAGCCGCATCAGACATTCGTTGCGATTGGCGCCGTGCACGATCAGCTTCGCGATCATGCTGTCGTAATGAGAGGGCACAGTATAGCCCGCATAAAGGGCAGAATCCATGCGTACGCCCAGGCCCCCGGGGGCATGGTAGTCGGTAATGCGGCCGGGGCAGGGGGTCAGCGTTTCGGGGTTTTCGGCGTTGATCCGGCACTCGATGGCGTGGCCCGAGAAGCGGACGTCGGCCTGCGTGAAGCCGAGCGGCCGGCCGGTCGCGACCCGGATCATCTCGCGCACCAGGTCGAGGCCGCAGATCATCTCCGTCACCGGGTGCTCCACCTGAAGCCGCGTGTTCATTTCGATGAAATAGAACTCGCCGTCCTCGTACAGAAATTCGATGGTGCCGACGCTGCGGTAGCCGAGGCGTCGGATGGCATCGGTCGCGACCTTGCCGATCTTCTCGCGTTGGTCGGCGTTGAGCGCGGGCGAGGGAGCCTCTTCCAGGAGTTTCTGGTGACGCCGTTGCAGGGAGCAGTCGCGTTCGCCCAGATGCACGACGTTGCCGTGGGCATCGGCCAGAATTTGCACTTCGATGTGGCGCGGGTGGGTCAGGAGCTTTTCGATGTAGACCGAGCCGTCGCCGAAGGCGGCCTTGGCCTCGCCACGGGCGAGGTCGAGAGCCGATTTCAGTTCGTCCCGCGAATTCGCCGCTTTCATGCCGCGCCCGCCACCGCCGGCGGCCGCCTTCACCAGCACGGGATAGCCGATTCGGTCGGCGACGTCGAAGGCGGCGTCGTAATCGTCGATCGGGCCGTTCGAGCCCGGCACGACCGGCAGGCCGCATTCGACCGCCGCGTTCTTGGCCGCGATCTTGTCGCCCATCAGGCGAATGTGGTCGGGGCTGGGACCGATGAACGCGAAGCCGTGGGTTTCGACCATTTCGGCGAAGTCGGCGTTCTCGGATAGGAACCCGTAGCCCGGGTGGATGGCGTCGGCGTTCGAAATCGTCGCCGCGCTCAAGATCGCCGACTTGTTCAGATAACTGTCCCGCGCCGCCGGCGGGCCGATGCAGATGCTTTCGTCGGCCAGGCGCACGTGCATGGCATCGGCATCCGCCGTCGAGTGCACCGCCACGGTGCGAATGCCCATTTCACGGCAGGCGCGCAATATGCGAAGCGCGATCTCGCCGCGATTGGCGATCAGAACCTTCTCGAACACGGAATTCCAACCTCGGCCACGAGCGGCCTATTCGATGATCATCAGCGGCTCGCCGTACTCGACCGGCATGCCGCTGGTGATCAGGATGCGGGTAACCTTGCCGGCCTTCGGCGCTTTGATCGGATTGAAGACCTTCATGGCTTCGATCAACAACACCGTCTGGCCCTCGGCGATCGTGTCGCCGACCCGCACGAACGGTGGCGCGGCGGGATCGGCGCTGGTGTAGACGATACCGACCATCGGCGATTTCAACATTCCCGGATGGCTTGCGGGAGCGGGCTCGGCTGCAGGGCCGGCGGGGCCGGTGGCGGCGGCCGGCTGGGCGTTGCCGGCGACGGCTGCCTGCGCCGGCTTTGCCACGCGCACGTGCCATCCGTCGCCTGCGTATTCGATTTCGCCGAGGCCGGTTTCGTCCAGAAGCCGTGCCAGAACGCGCACGCGTTCGGCGTTGATTCCGTGCTGATTGCCGTTGTCCGGCTTATCCTTGCCCGTGGGTTTGGCCATGGCTCGTCCTTAGATTGCTCTACTTTTTCTTGTCGATCAGATCGGCGGCCGCCTCGATGGCGAGTTCGTAACCTTTGGCGCCGAAGCCCGCGATCATGCCTTTTGCCGCTTTGGCGACATAGGAATGCTGTCGAAAGGCGTCACGGCGGTGGATGTTCGAGAGGTGCACCTCGATCACCGGGACGTCGCAAGCAAGCAGCGCGTCGAGCAGCGCGACCGACGTATGGGTATAGGCTCCGGCATTGACGAGGATCGCATCGGCCTGACCGCGCGCCTGCTGGACCCAATCGACCAATTGGCCTTCGGCGTTGGTCTGGCGGAAATCGACGCCGAGGCCCAGCGCCTTGGCCTTGGCGTGGCAGCGGGCTTCGATGTCGGCCAGGGTTTCCGCGCCGTAAATCTCGGGCTCGCGGGTGCCGAGCAGATTAAGGTTGGGTCCGTTGAGGACCAAAATGCGGCCGGCCATGTTGGGTCTCGGTCTCATGTGGGAATTCGGTCCGGGTTATAGCACGGCTCCGGGCCAGATTGTCGATAACGCTGTGGCAGCGGCGTCCGCCGGTTGAAATGGCGGGCCTTGGCACCCATACTCATGGCTTCAGGCGACTGCCGAATACGAAGACTGCCGCCCGGCCGGGCGGGCCACGAACGCGAGAACGAATCGATGCAGGTAACGATCAACGGCGAAAACCGCACTCTGCAAGGATCAACGACGGTCGAGCAACTGCTGGGGACCATCGGCCTCGATGCCCGCAAGGTCGCGGTCGAGCGCAATCGCGAAATCGTGCCCAGGTCGCTTTACGGCGCCACGCAATTGGGCGACGGCGACAAGCTGGAGATCGTTCATTTCATCGGCGGCGGCATGCCCGACGATGCCACGAAGCCGCCCGTCGACGACAGTTTCGTCGTGGCCGGCCGACGCTTCCGGTCGCGCCTTATTATCGGCACCGGCAAGTACAAGGACTACGAGACCAATCGCCTGGCCCTGGAAGCCTCGGGCGCCGAGATCATCACGGTCGCGGTGCGCCGGGTGAACTTGACCGACAAAAGCCAGCCGATGCTGGTCGACTACATCGACCCCAAAAAATACACCTTTCTGCCCAACACAGCCGGTTGCTTTACCGCCGACGATGCGCTGCGCACGCTTCGCCTGGCGCGCGAGGCCGGCGGCTGGGATCTGGTGAAGCTGGAAATCCTGGGCGATCCCAAGACGCTCTATCCGCGCATGCCGGAAACCTTGGAGGCGACAGAGGTCCTGGTGAAGGAGGGATTTCAAGTCATGGTCTACTGTAACGACGATCCGATCATGGCGAAGCGCCTGGAAGACGCCGGTGCGGCGGCGATCATGCCGTTGGGCGGCCTGATCGGCTCCGGTCTCGGATTGCAAAACCCGGTCACGATCCGTCTGATCGTCGAGCAGGCCAAGGTTCCCGTCCTGGTCGATGCCGGGGTTGGGACGGCTTCGGATGCCGCCGTGGCCATGGAACTCGGTTGCGACGGCGTGCTGACCAACACCGCCATCGCCGGCGCCAAGGATCCGGTTCTAATGGCCCGGGCCATGCGCCATGCGGTCGAAGCCGGGCGGCTGGCCTACCTGGCCGGCCGGATGCCGAAAAAGCTTTACGCCGATCCGTCCTCGCCGCTTGCCGGGCTGATCTGAGCCCAAGCCACCGACCGCTTCCGACCGGTCTTGCCCGAATCGAATCGCGATTTAGCGAACGCGCCTCTCGTGGCCGTGCCAGCGGCGCTCGACACGCGGCACTTTTTCTCGCCTGTGGACGAACGGACGGGCTCGAGGCCAAGCCGCTGAATCGGTCAACCGGATCGCGTCGGTGGCGGCGGCGGCGGACCGACCGGCATCGGATTCACAGCCAACGGCGCCGGATTTTTTCGACTCCGGAATACGCTCGGACGCGCTCTCGAAATCGAAGGGCATCGATCCGGTGGATCGGCGGTGTGATCGTCCTGCCATCGACCGCGAAAAACTTTCGGCCATTCCCAAATTTTACTTGTATTTGTACGCGGTGCGCGTAATTAGGTTTCCACCGGCAAACGCGCACGTGCCTCTGGCCCCCGATGGGGTGTTTATGCGGCGACGAGGTAGCCGGCAAGGTGGGTGGTGCCATTTTGGAGGTTGCCATGACTGCTTTGCAGCAACGCGCGTATCAAAGAAATGTCGAACTGCTTGGCCGCCGGGAACGTCGGCTGGCTTATATGCATTTGTTGGGCCGGAAAAACCCTCACTCAAGTCCCGAGGCTCAGGCCTAACAGGCCGAGCGAAACAGTGAACTTGCCGCCGGATGTCGGCGCTCGTCCGCGTTGCTGCGCGCTCGTGTGCTCGATTTATATATTTGATGGGACCTTGAAATGACGCCGAAGATCGAACAATTCCTTGCCGAACGACGACCCGAAACGCCCTGCATCGTCGTCGATCTCGACGTCGTGCGAGAGAACTACCTGACCCTGAAACGCGAACTGCCGGTCGCCGACGTGTATTACGCGGTCAAGGCGAACCCGGCGCGCCCGATCCTCGATACGCTGGTCGATCTCGGTTCCCACTTCGACGCGGCCAGTATCTACGAAATAGACCAATGCCTGGCCGCCGGCACCACGGCGGACCGTGTTTCGTTCGGCAACACCGTGAAAAAACAGGCCGACATCGGCCGTGCCTTCGATCTGGGCGTGCGTCTGTTCGCGTTCGACAGCGAGGCCGAGTTGGAAAAGCTCTCTGCGGCCGCGCCGGGCGCCAAGGTCTATTGCCGCATCCTCACGTCGAACGGCGGTGCGCAATGGCCGCTGTCGCGCAAATTCGGCTGCGACCTCGACATGGCCGTCGACCTGATGCTGAAGGCGCGGGAAATGGGGCTCGATCCCTACGGCATTTCCTTTCACGTGGGCTCGCAGCAGAACGATCCGTCGCAATGGGAAGTGGCGATCGCCCGCACGGCGATGGTGTTTACGGATTTGAAGGCGCGCGGCATCGAGCCGCGCATGATCAATCTGGGCGGCGGATTTCCGGCTCGCTATCGGGACGACATTCCGTCGTTCGATGCCTTCGCCGCCGCGATCATGAAGGCAATGACGCGCCATTTCGGCAATAACTTGCCGGAAATGCTCATCGAACCCGGGCGCTCCATCGCCGGCGACGCGGGCGTGCTGGAAACCGAGGTCGTGCTGGTGTCGACCAAGTCCTACAAGGACAAGCTGCGTTGGGTCTATCTCGACGTCGGCAAATTCGGCGGCCTGGCCGAAACCATGGACGAAGCGATTCAGTATCGCATTCGCACGCCGCACGATGGGGGCCCGGTCGATCGCGTCGCCATCGCAGGACCGACATGCGACGGCGCCGATATTCTTTACGAGAAGGCGGGCTATAAGTTGCCGAAGGCGCTGAAGGCGGGGGATCGCGTGCGTCTGCTGTCGGCGGGCGCCTACACCACGACCTATGCGTCGATCGGATTCAACGGTTTTCCGCCGTTGAAAGAACATTACATATAATTCACCGTCCCGTAACCGCGAGGACAGGCACGGCGCGATACGTTTGACGACGTATCGCGCTTTTTGCGCTTCCGATTTCGGCCGTCGGTTCCGCGACGGCGGGCAATCCACCCATTACTCCGGCGCCACGTCGAAATCGCCACGAAAAATTTCATCGGTTCGAAAACCGAAGGAGGACGTTACGCCATGACCGCTCGACAAACCGTCAAACATCCGGACAGAGAACCCAAGGTTCACGAGTTGCCGCCGCTGCCCTACGCCAGGGACGCCCTGACGCCGGCGATGTCGGCCGAAACGCTCGAATTCCATTACGACAAGCACCACCGTGCCTATGTGGATAAGCTGAACGCGTTTTTGGAAGACGAGCCGCAATTGGAAGCCCTGCCGCTCGAGGAGATCGTCAAGAAAACGGCGGGTGATGCCGCACATCAGCCGATCTTCAATCAGGCGGCGCAGGCCTGGAACCATGCGTTCTTCTGGCGCTGCATGAAGCCGAACGGCGGCGGCCGGCCCACCGACAAGATGAAGGAACGGATCGATTCCAGTTTCGGCGGGTACGACAAATTCCGAGACGCCTTCAAGAAGACGGCGACCGGTCAATTCGGCAGCGGTTGGGCGTGGTTGGTCGAAGACAACGGCAAGCTGTCGGTGCTCAAGACGTCGAACGCCGACACGCCGATCGCGAAAGGCAAGAAGAAGCCGCTTCTCGTCATCGACGTGTGGGAGCACGCCTATTACATCGACTTCCGCAACGATCGCGGCGCCTACGTCGATGCGTGGCTCGATAAACTGGTGAACTGGGATTTCGCCGAGGAAAACCTCGGCTGAGGCAGGGCGGCGAGCGGTTTTCTCAGTCGCCGCTCGTCGGTACGGGCGCACGCATCAGAAAAGCCGGCATGTGATCGCCGAGTCCTTTGACGGGACGCTCGTCGTCGTGCGGCTTCCGTTCGTTGCGATCTCGGTTGCGGTCCTGTCCCCGATCCCGATGACGGTCGCGTCCTTCGTCGGCATGACTTTGCCGCGGCTCTCGTTGCGTCTGCGGAGCGGCGTCGGGTTCGGCCTCGGACGATTCGATCGGGGCGGCTTCGGTCGGGGCTTCCGCTTCGACACGGGCTTCGACGGGAGCAGAGGGGCGCTCCTCGCGCTTGCTTTCGCCACGTCGTCCGCGTGGCCGTCGTCCGCGCTTGTCGCTGCCCGTCTCGGCGGCGTCGGCGCTTTCGGTATTCACCTGGGCCTCTTCGATGCCCTCCAGCGTAATCCGCGGGATCGGTTTGCCGATCAGCTTTTCGATCGCCGACAGGTATTTTCCTTCTTCCGGCGTGGCGATGCTGAAGGCGCGACCCTCGCGGCCGGCACGACCGGTACGGCCGATGCGGTGCACGTAATCCTCGGCATGAGTCGGTACGTCGAAGTTGAAGACGTGGCTCATTTCCTGAATGTCCAGGCCGCGTGCCGCGACGTCGCTGCAGACCAGGAACTGGATTTCGCCCTTCTTGAAGCGGCTAAGGGTTTCCATGCGCGCGGGTTGGGCCATGTCGCCGTGCAACTGGCCGGCGTTGAAGCCGTGGCGCGTCAGAGACCGGCAAACGACGCCGACGTCGCGCTTTCGATTGCAGAAAATCAGCGCATTCTTGACCGGTTCGCGACGCATCAGGTTGCGCAGCGCCGCGCGCTTTTCCTTCTGCCCGCCGCCCGGACGCTTGCCATCCTGATGGCTGACGACAACGACCCCTTGCGTGATGGTGTCGGCGGTCGACGCCGGCGGGGCGACGGATATCTGCTTCGGATTGGTCAGGAAAGCGTCGGCGAGCCGTTTGATTTCCGGCGGCATCGTCGCCGAGAAGAACAGCGTCTGGCGGATCTTCGGGATCAACGACACGATCTTTTCGACGTCGGGGATGAAGCCCATGTCCAGCATGCGATCGGCTTCGTCGATCACCAGAATCTTGACGTCGCGCAGCAGAAGGCGCCCGCGTTCGAACAGATCCAGCAACCGTCCCGGCGTCGCGATCAGGACGTCGACGCCACGGTCGACGACCTTGACTTGATCGGCGAGCGACTCGCCGCCGATCAACAGCGCCTTCGTCAGCTTGTTGTGCTTGCCGTAGGTGGCGAAGTTCTCGGCGACCTGGGCCGCGAGTTCGCGCGTTGGCTCCAGGATCAACGAGCGCGGCATGCGCGCTTTGGCCCGGCCCTTGGCCAAGATGTCGATCATGGGAAGCGTGAAGGAAGCGGTCTTGCCGGTGCCGGTCTGGGCACAGCCGAGAATATCGCGCCCGGTTAGCACAATGGGAATGGCTTGCGCCTGGATCGGGGTTGGCGTCGTGTAGCCCGCGTCGCTGACGGCGCGCAAAACTTCATCGCTCAACCCAAGATCGGAAAAATGCATTCTATCGGGTGTCTCGCGCGGACCGAGGCGAATTACCGTCGCCCGCCGCCGCTTGTGGGGGAAAGTTGGGCGGATCATAGGGATTTCCCCCAAGGTGTCAACGCCGGACGGCCGGCGGCCGATTTCCCTGGCGGCACCCGGCCTTGGCCCGCGGTCGCAGTTCGGCTAGGTTGGCGCCCGTCGCCACGCCGCGAGGCCGAGGGAAACCGTCATGAGCGCCAGAATTCCGCTGATCATGCTCCCGGGCCTTCTCTGCGACGCCAACCTGTGGCGTCTGCAGAGCAAGACGTTGGCCGACATCGCCGAGCCTGCCGTTGCCGATCTGACCCAGGACGATTCCGTCACCGGCATGGCGACCCGCGTACTGACTGCGGCGCCGGCCGAATTCGCGCTGGCCGGCCTGTCGATGGGCGGTTACGTGGCCCAGGAAATCATGCGCCAGGCGCCCGGGCGGGTGCGCAAACTGGCCCTGTTTGATACTTCGGCCCGTGCCGACAGCCCGGCGCAGACAGAACGTCGTCAGGCGCTGATCAAGCAGGCCGAGATCGGCGAGTTCAAGGGCGTGACTCAGCGCCTGTTGCCGCTGCTGATTCACGCCGACCGGCTGGGCGACGAGGTTCTGACAAAAACCGTGCTGCGCATGGCCGAGACCGTCGGCAAGGAAGCGTTCCTGAAACAGCAAAAGGCAATCATGACCCGCCCGGACGGCCGCGACGACCTGAAGAAAATCGCATGTCCGGCACTGGTCGCATGCGGTCGCCAAGATCAACTGACGCCCCTGGATGTGCATAAGGAAATGGCCGAGGGCATTCCCGGCGCGGCGTTGGTGGTGATCGAGGATTGCGGACACCTGTCGCCGTTGGAACGCGCGGTGACGGTCAGCGCCGTCATGCGCTATTGGTTGCAAGTTTGAGAGCGATCGCGGAGCGACGATGCAGAAAACAGGGCTGATCCTGCCTTATCGAGGAATGACGCCGAAGTTCGGCAAGGATGTGTTCGTCGCGCCGACGGCGACGATCATCGGCGACGTCGAAATCGGCGACGGCAGCGGCATTTGGTTTCAGTGCACCGCGCGCGGCGACATCAACCGTATCCGCATCGGCAAGCGGGTGAACATCCAGGACGGCACGATAATCCATGTCGATTCCGGCCAGTTCCCGGCCATCATCGGCGACGACGTGACGGTCGGGCATATGGCGTTGATTCATGCCTGTACGATCGAGGACGGCGCCTTCGTCGGCATGCATTCGACGGTGATGGACGGCACGGTCGTCGAGACGGGGGCGCTGGTCGCCGCCGGCTCGCTGCTGCCGCCGGGCAAGCGCGTGCCGGCGGGGGAGGTGTGGGCCGGCCGGCCGGCGAAGTTCCTGCGGCGCGTCGGCGAAAAGGACTTGGCGATGATGAAACGGATCGCGCCCGGCTACGTGGAACTGGCGAAAAACTACCTGGTCG
>CAZDFF010000105.1:0-11477 GCA_964504425.1 uncultured Hyphomicrobiales bacterium | reverse complement strand
GCGAGCGCTGACCCTTGCCCTGCGGCGCGATCAGATCGATGACGCGCGACGTCGTGTACTTCAGCTTCGGATCATAGACCTCCATCTTCAGCTTCTCGTCGGGATAGAGCGGCGTCAGGTTGTCGAAGTTGATGCGGTGGCGCACCTCTTCCGGCGGCGCGAAATTGATGGTGTTGACCTTCAGCAACGCGAAGTAGCGTTCGCCGTCCTTGGGCGAGCGGATCTGGCCCTCGACCGTGTCGCCGCTGCGCAGGCCGAAACGCCGCACCTGGCTCGGGCTGACGTAGATGTCGTCGGGGCCGGGCAGGTAATTGGACTGGGGCGAGCGCAGGAAGCCGAAGCCGTCCTGCAGCAGTTCGATCACCCCGTCGCCGAAGATCGCGACGTCGTTCTCGGCCAGCTGCTTCAGGATCGCGAACATCATGTCCTGGCGCCGGAGCGAACTGGCGTTCTCGATCTGCAGCGACTCGGCGTAGGCCAGAAGGTCGGCCGGCGATTTAGCCTTCAGTTCCTTGAGATTCATGGAAAGTCTTCATAATTGGGGCTGAAATGGGGAATAGGCGGAGCGAACGGAAAAACGCGACCACGCCCGAAAGCCGACGGTATTTTCGATGGGCGGGCGCCCGAGCGGTGGGAGGTCGCAAGAGGGTCGTCATCGAGGCCATTGCTGCCCCGACGCCGAAGCATTAACGAATGGCCGATGGACTGTCAAATGGAGAATCCGGGGTGCCCCGTGAATAAAGCCGATTTCAGAAGGGCTTGACCACCGCCAACACGACGACGATCACCATCAACACCGCCGGCGCTTCGTTGACCCAGCGGTAGAACGTGTGCGACCGGGTGTTGCGGTCCTCGGCGAAGGCACGGGTCCAAGACGCGCACGCCATGTGGACGGCGAAAATACCGACGACGCAGATGATCTTGACCAGCAGCCAGCCCGACGTCGCCGCTGCCGCGCCCAGATTGGCGACCAGGATGCCGCCCAGGATCAGCACGACGATCATCGACGGGGTCATGATCCCCCGCAACAGGCGCCGTTCCATGATCTTGAGCGTCTCCGACGTCTCCGAGCCGGGCGTCGCCTGGGCGTGATAAACGAACAGCCGCGGCAGGTACAGCAGCGCCGCCATCCAGGTGATGACCGCGACGATGTGCAACGCCTTGACCCACAGATATGCCGTCGGGGAAAGGAACATAGCCGTATCGCTCCGTCAGATCGCCGTGCCGTAGGCGCAGCGGCCGAAGCTTGCCGCGCACGGGCGTTCCGGCGCCCAGCATCGGTTCGGCGTCTGTCCGGCGGCACCCTCGACCAGACGCGCCAGCCCGGCGATGAACGTCGCGTCGGTACCGAGCGCCGGCACTCGCACGTAGGCCTTCACGCCCGCAGCCTCGGCTAAGTGCCGATATTCGATGTCGAGCTCGACCAGGGTTTCCGAATGTTCCGACACGAAGGCGATCGGCACCACCACGGCGGCGACGCCGTCGCGGCCGGCGCGCTGCAGTTCGGCGTCCGTCGCCGGGCCGATCCATTCCAAGGGTCCAACCCGGCTTTGATAGCAGACGATCCAGTCGAGTCCCGCGACGTCCAGCTCGGCGACCACGGCGGCAGCGGTGCGTTCGACCTGCTGCTGGTAAGGATCGCCCTTGGCGATGACCTTCTTCGGCAATCCGTGGGCGGAAAACAGCACGCGCGGCGGCCCCGATTTTCGCGCCTCGGCCAGGGCAGTACGAATGGCGGCGGCCTGGGCCTGGATCAATCCCTTTTCCAGGGGATAGCAGCAGACGGCAACGGTCGGCGCATCGAGACCGGCTGCGCGTGCCGCGAGTCGCCAGTCGCGGATCGAGGACTCGCTGGTGGTGGTGGAAAACTGCGGATAGAGCGGCAAAAGAATAATTTTTTCCGGTCCCCAGGCCTTGACCGCAGCGACCGTCTCGCCGCTGAACGGATGCCAGTAACGCATGGCAATGAAAACCTTGGCTTCAAGCTTGCCCGTAAATTCGGCTTCCAGCGCCGTCGCCTGCTGCTCGGTCAGCGGCAGCAGCGGCGAGCGGCCGCCGATGTTGGCGTAGATTTCCTTCGCCGTCGGCGCCCGGCGTTTCGAAATCGTTTTTGCCAGCAACCAGCGGAACGGGTTCGGTAGGGCGATGATCGCCGGATCGTTGAACAGATTGAACAGGAACGGCTCGACCGCTTCCGGCCGATCCGGCCCGCCCAGGTTGAACAGCACGACGGCGGTCCGGCTCATGGTTCAACTTCCCTTCCAGGCCAACACCCGGTCAACCGCGCGGGCCACGTTTTCCGGCGGCGTCTCCGGCACGATGCCGTGCCCCAAATTGAAGATAAATCGTCCGTTGCCCAAGGTCGACAGGATCGCGTCGATGGCATCGTCCATGGCCCGGCCGCCGGCGACCAGCAGCCGATTGGAAAGATTACCCTGCACCGTGCAATGGGGTTGCAGTTCGCGGGCCGCCCAATCGATAGCGACGTTTTCATCCATGCCGATGCCATCGACCCCGGTGCCGCGCACGTAGTCGGCGTATTGATTTCCGGCGTTACGGGGAAAACCGATGATCGGCACCCCCGGATGGCGACCCTTCAACCGGCTGACGATCCGGGCGGTCGGCTTGACGATCCAGCGCGTGAATTCGGATCCGGTCAAAACACCGGCCCAACTGTCGAACAACTGAACGGTATCCGCGCCTTTGTCGATTTGCGCGCTCAGATGTTCGACCGTCGCATCGACCAGAATATCGATCAGCCGGGAAAAGGTCGCAGCTGCCGACAACGCCATGTTTTTCGTCGTGCCGCAATCGGTGCCGCCGCGTCCTTCAACCATGTAGATGGCCACGGTCCAGGGCGCGCCGGCAAAACCGATCAACGTGGTTTCGGACGGGATCGCGGCCCGGATTTGCGAAACCGTCTCGTAAACCGGCGCCAGATGTCCGAGCACCCGCGCGGGATCCAAGCGATCGATTCCGGCTTCGTCGCGAATTGCCTCCAGAACAGGTCCTTCGCCCTCCTTGAATTCGACCTTCTGCCCGAGCCCGTCGGCCACCACCAGGATATCGCTGAACAGGATCGCCGCGTCGAACCGATACCGGCGCAATGGCTGCAGCGTCGCTTCGACCGCCAGCTCGGGCCGATAGCAGAAATCCAGGAACGATTTCGACTTCGTGCGTAGCGCCCGATACTCCGGGAGGTACCGTCCGGCCTGGCGCATCATCCAGATCGGCGGCGGCGTCACGGTTTCCCCCGCCAACGCGCGAAGCAATCGTTTGTCTCCGATCGCGGTCAATGGTGGGTTATCCCTCTCTTCACGTCGTCCCTTACTACTATTCTATTTATATAAAAGACTTCGGTAGTTGTTGTTGTCCGCTTGGCAGCGGGAATTGTTTTTTATCGACAGGCTAGAACGGATTTTCGCCGATCCGGCATGGATCGTCGTCGAACGCGGGACAATTTCGGTATGAACGAGGGGATATCGACTGGAATCAATTCTCTCGCCTAAAATCGAAACGGATGAATCATGGGCATGAGGATCTTCTCGCGACGGCGGTTTCGACGGGTTTAGCGGGCTCGGGATAATATTCTACCGCCATGCCAATCCAATGAATAAACTGGGCGGAACTTCGCAGCTTTTGGCGGCATCCCTTCCTTGCACAACCCACTCACCGGTTTTCCACAGCCTGTTTGATGCCGATGACCATGGACCCGATACACATCCACATCATCTCGGATTCGACCGGCGAGACGGGCATCCTGGTCGCGCGGGCCAGCCTGGCGCAATTCGAAGGCATCGACGTCCGCGAACATATCTGGAGCATGACCCGTTCCGACGCCCAGGTCGACGACGTGCTGAAGCATATCGCCGCCAACCGGGGCTTCGTCATGTTCACCCTGGTGGAAGGCAAACTGCGCGACGCGCTGGAAATGGGCTGCCGCAAGCTTCAGGTGCCCTGCATTTCGATTCTGGATCCGATCATCGCCGCGCTTGGCGCCTATCTGGGTGCCGAAATCAAGGCTCAGCCCGGCCGCCAGCACGTCATGGATGCGGAATATTTCAGCCGTATCGAAGCCATGCAGTTCGTGCTCGCTCATGACGACGGACAGTCCACCTGGAACATCGATCAAGCCGATGTGCTTATTGTTGGGGTGTCCAGAACATCGAAAACCCCGACCTGTATTTACTTGGCTAACCGGGGAATCAAGGCTGCCAATATTCCATTCGTACCCGGATGTCCTATGCCTCAGGAAATCCTGGAAGCAAAAAATCCTTTGATCGTAGGCCTTACCAAAGATCCAAAGCGGCTTGTCCAAATTAGACGCAATCGATTGCTCATGTTGGATCAAGATCAAGAGACTGACTATGTCGATTTGGAAAGTGTTTCTAAAGAGGTCAACGAAGCTCTACGGCTGTTCAACAGCCACAAGTGGCCGGTGATCGATGTGACCCGCCGCTCGATCGAGGAAACGGCGGCGACCATCATGCAGATGCACCAGCGACGCAAGGAAAGTGTCGCGTGATGGCCGCGGGCGCTGTCGGGCAAGGGACAACAACCCGCTCGGGCCGACCCCTCGTTCTTGCGTCCGCCAGCAGCGCCCGACGCATGATCCTGGAACGGGCCGGCATTCCGTTCGAAATCCTGCCGGCGGCGATCGACGAAACCTCGGTTAAGGCGGCGATGCAGGGGGTCGACGTCGAGGACGTGGCGCTCGCCCTGGCCGACGCGAAGGCCCGTGCCGTCGCGGCGCGGCGACCCGATGCGCTGGTATTGGGCGCCGATCAGATTCTCGAATGCGAAGACCGCTGGTTCGACAAGCCGAAGGACCGGACCGAAGCGGAACAGCATTTGAAGGCCTTGCACGGCCGGGCCCATCGGCTGGTCAGCGCCGTGGTTGCGGTGCGCGACGGGGAACGCATCTGGCGTCATGTCGAGCTCGCGGTACTCACCATGCGGCCGTTCGGCGATGCTTTCCTGACGAATTATCTGAACGCCAGCGGTCCGGAAATTTTGGAATCCGTCGGTGCTTATCGGCTCGAAGGATTGGGACCGCAACTGTTCGCCCGGATCGAAGGCGACTACTTCACTATCCTCGGCCTGCCACTTTTGCCCGTGCTTGAATTCCTGCGCGGGCAGGGATTGGCCGAACGCTGAATTTCGTTTCGCCGTCCGGTGTATTCAGGAGATAGAATTCGGAAGGCGAGAAATCGCGAGCAGGGACGAATCGGCGATGACGATCAGCGGCAAGGCAAAACTCGCGGGCGTGATGGGTTGGCCCGTCGCGCATTCGCTGTCGCCGCGTCTGCACGGTTACTGGCTCGAGCATCATCGTATCGACGGAGCTTATGTACCGCTTGCGGTTCCGCCGGAAAAATTCGCCGTCGCGTTGCGCACGCTGCCGACGTTGGGATTCGCCGGCGCCAACGTCACCGTGCCGCACAAGGAAGCGGCGCTCGCCGCCGTCGATCGTGTTGAGCCGTTGGCCGAACGCATCGGCGCGGTGAACACCATCGTGATCGAAGCCGACGGCGCTCTCGAAGGCCGCAACACCGATGCCTTCGGATTCGTCGCCAATCTGGACGAAGGCGCGCCGGGCTGGCGAAAGACCGCGGGTCCCGCGGTCGTGCTCGGCGCCGGCGGTGCCGCGCGCGCCGTCGTCGCGGCGCTGGTCGACTTGGGAATTGCCGTCCGCTTGGTCAATCGCACGACCGAACGCGCGCAAGCCCTGGCCGAAGCCATCGGCGACAACATCGATATCGTGCCGTGGTCGCGGCGCACCGACGCGCTCGACGGCGCCGGCCTGCTGGTCAACACGACGACGCTTGGAATGACCGGCAAGCCCGCGCTCGATCTCGCGCTGGATCCGTTGCCCAAGACGGCGACGGTCAACGACATCGTTTATGCGCCGCTGCGAACCGAGCTGTTGCAAGCGGCGGCGGCGCGCGGCAACAGAACCGTCGACGGCCTCGGCATGCTGCTGCATCAGGCGCGGCCGGGCTTCGCCGCATGGTTCGGCGTCGAACCCGAAGTCACGGCGGAACTTCGCGCGTTCGTGCTCGGATCTTGACCATGCGCCCGCTCGTCATCGGCCTGACCGGTTCCATCGGCATGGGCAAGACGACCGTCGCCGCCATGTTTCGCGCCCTGGGGATTCCGGTGCACGATTCCGACGCCGTCGTGCATCGGCTGTTGGGCAAGAACGGCCGCGCCGTCGCCGCCGTCGCGCGCGAATTCCCGGCTACGGTCAAGGACGGAACGGTCGATCGCCGGGCGCTCGGCGGCATCGTGTTCGCCGACAAGCGGGCATTGACCCGTCTCGAATCGATCTTGCATCCGATGGTCCGCGAACATCAGCACCGGTTTCTCGCCGATGCCCGGCGGCGCCGGAAGCCATTGGTGGTGCTGGACATTCCGCTCCTGTTCGAAACCGGCGGCGAACGGCGCTGCGACCTCGTCGTTGTCGCCTCGGCGCCGCCGTTCGTCCAATCGTCGCGCGTTCTCCGGCGCCCCGGCATGACGGCGGAGAAGTACGCGCGCATTCTCGCCCATCAGGTGCCGGACGCGCGCAAGCGCCGTCTGGCGGATTTCGTCGTGCCGACCGGATTGGGCAAGGCGGCAAGCTTGCGCGCGGTGAAAGACGTCGTCAAAGTGGCGAAACGCCGCTTGTCCCGACACGGCCGGAGGATGTGACGATGCGCGAAGTCGTTCTCGATACGGAAACCACCGGACTCGATCCCAGGTCGGGCGATCGCATCGTCGAAATCGGCTGTATCGAGCTGATGAATCATATTCCGACCGGCGCCAAGTTTCACAAGTACGTCAACCCGGAACGCGACATGCCCGACCAGGCGTTCGCGGTGCACGGGCTGTCGCGCGAATTCCTGTCCAAGCATCCGAAATTCACCGAGATCGCCGACGAACTTCTGGAATTCATCGGCGACGCGACGCTGGTCATTCACAACGCGGCGTTCGACCTTGGGTTTCTGAACGCGGAACTGGAACGTCTGGAGCGCGGCCTGTTGTCGGCGGCGCAGGCGATCGACACGGTGGTGCTGGCGCGGAAGAAATTTCCCGGCGCGCCCGCCAATCTCGATGCGCTGTGCAGCCGGTTCAACATCGACAACTCGGATCGGCAATTGCACGGCGCGCTCAAGGACGCGTGCTTGTTGGCGGACGTTTATCTGGAATTGATCGGTGGGCGCCAAGCGGGGCTTGAACTGATGGCGACGCGCTCGGTCGAAACGACCCAGGCCGTCAATCGGGCGCGCACCCCGCGCCTTCATGCGGCGACGCCGGAGGAAGAAGCCCGTCACGCGACTTTTGTCGCGACCCTGTCGGCGCCGCTTTGGAACGAATAAGTCTAGAACGGACCGGTCAGACCGTCGGCTGCCCCTGTGCCGCCGCGCGTTCTTTCAGCGAGTTCTGGTACATGGTGGCGAAATCGACCAGACCCAGCATCAGCGGCGGGAAACCGCCGTCGCGCGTCACCTCGGCCAGGATGTTGCGCGCGAACGGGAACAGCAGCCGTGGGCATTCGATCAGCAGGACCGGCTGGATATGTTCCTCGGGAATCTTCAGCGTGAACACGCCGCCGTAGACCAGCTCGGCGATGAACGCAACCGTTTCGCCGACCTTGCACTCGGCCTTGATCTCGAGCGCGACTTCGAAAAGACCTTCCTGAAGATTCTTGGCGCCGACGTCGATGTTGATGTTGATGTCGGGCGGCGTCTGCTGCATTTGCGCCAGGATATGCGGCGTCGCCGGCGCCTCGAACGACAGGTCTTTGATGTATTGCGCGTTGACCGTCAGCATCGGTCCCGCTTGTTCGGGCGCCGCGCCGGTGTCGTTCGAATTGCTTGCCATGGAAACGTCCTCGATTTGGAAAAGCCGGGTCCCCTACGCACCCGGCGTGAACATGCGAGTGGCTATCACGGATCGAATAAAGCCACAACCGCCGTCAGCTTGATTTCGGCCCGGATTTCGGCAACGACGGCGGCGGTTCGTCGTCCGGCGGCTTTGCGTCCGACGGGTCGATCTCGCGAAACTCGCCTTCGATGGTGACGCCCGTCCGGCCGCCCGGCGGCACCGGATTGCCTCGGGAATCGAAAGTGCGGATTTCGGCCTTGGCGGCGAACCGGCGGGCCATTTCGCCGCCGAGGGCGCGGCGCACCGCCGGCACGAACAGCACCAGACCCAAAACGTCGGTCACCAGGCCCGGAATCAGAAGCAGCCCGCCCGCGGCCAGCAAACAAAGACCGTTGAACACCTCGTCCAACGGAAACCGGCCGGATTCGAGGCTGGCGCGGGCCCGCGCGATCGCCGCGAAACCTTCGCGGCGCAACAGGAAGATGCCTGCGGCGGCCGTCAACAGGGTGATCGCGATGGTCGGCGCGGCGCCGATCCGGCCGCCGACCTCTATGAAAACGGCGATTTCCACGACCGGCACCAGAACCAGCGCCAGCAGGATAAGAACGGCCATCCTTGTCGATGTCCTTATTACGACCTATTTACCAGGGGGCAGGATAGCGGCCTGGGCTACCCGGCGGCCAGAATTCGTTCCGGTCTCGGTTAAGGTCCTGGCCGCGCGCGGCTGGACCTGACCCTGGCGAAGGGTTACCCTAGTTCTTGGATAGAAGTGTGGGCCTCAAGCCCCTCATGGAACGTGAAAAATGGGCGACGGCGGCTTTCAGTTTATCGATATCATCCTGTTCGCCATGATTGCGGCGTTTTTGGCGCTCCGGTTGCGTAGCGTGCTGGGGCGGCGCGATGGCCACGAGGGCGGCTTTCGCGATCCGTTCAAGCCGGCGCCCGACAAGCCGAAGCCGGCGAACGGCGAGGCCGACGACAACGTCGTCCGCCTGCCTGAGCGCGGTGCCGACGCCGAGGCGGCCGAGGCGGAAAAAATCAAGGCGGCGGCCCACGGCGACGAAACGCTGGCCGCCGGGCTGACGCAGGTTCGCGTCGCCGACCCGTCGTTCGATCCGGACGGATTCGCGTCGGGCGCTCGCGCCGCGTTCGAAATGGTTCTCGACGCCTTCGCCACCGGCGATACGGGCGTTCTGAAATCGATGCTCAGCCCCGACGTTTTCGCCAATTTCCAGCATGCCATCCGTTCCCGCCAAGAAGCCGGCGAGACGCTGAAGTACACGCTGGTCGGCATCCGCAAGGCGGAAATCGTCGAAGCCTATATGGACGGCCGCAACGCCTCCGTGACCGTGAAGTTCGTCAGCGAGCAGATCAACGCGACGCTGAATCGCGAGGGTGGGGTCATCAGCGGCGACCTGAACAAGGTTGTCGACGTCACCGACTTCTGGACATTCCAACGCGACACCCGTTCGCGCGATCCCAACTGGACACTTGTCGCGACCCGCAGTTCCGACTAGGCGGCGTTTTTGCACGCTCGCCGTTCTTCTCGCGCTGTCGGTCGGCGGCTGCGCGGCGTTTCCGACGCCGGACGCCCCGCCGCCGCAGCCTGATCGCCAGGTTCTGCAACTCGAATTTTTCAAGAATCTGCCCGGATGGAAGGGCGATCTCGTCACCGAGGCGATCCCGCCGCTGCTGAGAAGCTGCGAGAAGATCGCCGCCATGGACCCGGAAAAACCGCTCGATTCGGCCGGTATCGGCGGCAAGGCCAAGGACTGGGTGCCGATCTGCGCGGCGGCGAAGATGCTGCGTCCGGGCGACGATCCGCAGGCGCGCTATTTCTTCGAAACGCACTTCGAACCATTTCAGATTCTCAACAACGACCGGCATCGCGGCCTGGTCACCGGCTACTACGAACCGGAACTTAGGGGTGCATGGCAGCCGGACCCGACGTATCGCGTGCCGATCTATTCGCGCCCGCCGGATCTGGTGTCCGTCGATCTCGGAAAATTCCGCGACGACTTGAAGGGCCAGCACATCGCCGGCACCGTCAAGAACGATCACCTGATTCCGTTCGCGACCCGCCGCGAAATCGAATCGGGCGCGCTCAAGGGCCGCTCGCTCGAATTGCTTTGGGTCGATGATCCGGCCGATGCCTTTTTTCTGCATGTCCAGGGATCGGGCCGGGTACGGATGAAGGAAGGCGGGTTCGTGCGTCTCGCCTATTCCGGCCGCAACGGCCATCGCTATGTTCCGATCGGCCGCGAGCTGGTCGCCGCCGGGGTCATGCCGCTGGACAAGGTCACCATGCAGTCGATCCGCGCTTGGCTGGACCGGAATCCGATCGCCGGCCGGGACTTGATGGCGCGCAATCACTCTTTTGTCTTCTTCCGCGTGCTCGACGGCGACGGACCGGTCGGTGCCCAAGGCACGGTGCTGACGCCCGGGCGCAGCATCGCGGTCGATCGCAAGTATCTGCCGCTCGGTCTGCCAGTCTGGCTCGATACCGTCGATCCCCTGAAGGACGGCCAGCCGTTGCAGCGCCTGACCATCGCCCAGGACACGGGCAGCGCCATCGTCGGGCCGGTGCGGGCCGACTTCTTCTTCGGTTCCGGCGATACCCCGGCGATCCAGGCCGGCGCGATGAAACGTCAGGGTCGGATGTACGTTCTGAGGCCGGTCAAGCGCAGCCGCTGAACGACGGTCGCCCGCTTGCCATCGGCGGCGGGAACGACCATTCTTGCCGCCATGTCCGCCGCCCCCCCGCACGTCGGTTTCTTCGTCACTTGCCTGGTCGATCTGATGCGGCCGTCCATCGGTTTCGCGGCCATCGATCTTCTCGAAAAGGCCGGCTGCACGGTCGACGTGCCGGCGGCGCAGACGTGCTGCGGCCAGCCCGCTTTCAATTCCGGCGACAAGGAAAACGCGCGTCGGGTCGCGCGCCTAACGGTCGACGCCCTCGACGGATTCGACTATGTCGTGGTGCCGTCCGGGTCGTGCGCCGGCATGATCAAAATGCATTATCCGGAATTGTTCGCCGACGATCCGGTGATGGCGTTCCGGGTCCGCGCGCTGGCCGACAAGACATACGAACTGACGTCCTTTCTGGCCGACGTATTGAAAGCCGATCTTCCGGAAACCCGTTACGAAGGGATCGTCACGTATCACGATTCCTGTTCCGGCCTGCGCGAACTGGGCGTCAAGCAACAGCCGCGCGCGCTGCTCGCCAAGGTCGGCGGATTGTCGATCAAGGAAGGCAAGGAAGCGGAAACCTGCTGCGGCTTCGGCGGGCTTTTCTGCGTCAAATACCCGGATATCTCGGAACGCATGGTCGACGCCAAGGTCGACGATATCCTAGCGACTGGCGCCGATACGTTGATCGCGGGCGATCTCGGCTGCCTGATGAATATGGCGGGTCGATTGAAACGGCGTGGTGCCGCCGTGAAGGTGCGTCACGTCGCCGAGGTGCTGGCCGGCGCCGCGTCCGGCCCGGCGATCGGCGAAGGCGAAGGTTGACACGATGGAAAGCGCGACGCGATCCTTCGAGGCGAACGCCCGAGCGGCGTTGAAGGACGACAAGCTTCAGGAAGCGTTGGCGCGCCTGGGCGAAG
>CAZDFF010000104.1:0-11508 GCA_964504425.1 uncultured Hyphomicrobiales bacterium | reverse complement strand
ACGCCTTCTTCAAGGCGCTGCTCTTCCTCGGGGCCGAGGTCGTGATCCACCACCTCGCCGGAGAGCAGGACATCAGGCGGATGGGCGGCCTCCGCAAGGCCATGCCGTTCACCGCGATCACCTTCCTGATCGGCGCCGGCTACACCCTGCTGCACGACGGCCACGTGCGGGTGGACATTTTCTATCGGACCGCGACGCCCCGGAACAAGGCGATCGTCGACATCTTGGGCGTCGTTTTCTTCCTGATCCCGGTGTCGCTGCTGATCTGGATCTATACCTGGCCCTATGCGCTGAAATCCTGGCAGGTGCTGGAGGGATCGAAGGAAACCAGCGGCATCCACGCGGTTTTCATCCTCAAATTCATGATCCTTGCCTTCGCCGCCTTGATGATCCTGCAAGGGATCGCGCTGGCGGCACGCTCATTTGCCCGGCTTGCCGGCGACGCCGGCGTTTCGCGGCCGCCGGCGTCCGGACCGGAGGTCTAGGCCGATGGCGATCAAGGATTATCTCGACATCCTGATGTTCGTCGCCGCCTGCGGCTTCCTGATGGCGGGCTTTTCGGTCGCCTTCACTCTGGCCGGCACGGGCCTGCTGTTCGCGCTGCTCGGGCACGCCTTCGGCGCCTTCGATCTGTCGCTGTTCGGCGCCCTGCCGTCACGCATCTTCGGCAACTCCATGACCAACGAGGTGCTGATCGCGGTGCCGTTGTTCGTGTTCATGGGGGTGATGCTGGAACGATCCCGCGTCGCCGAGGAACTGCTGGAAACCATGGGCATGCTGTTCGGCAACCTGCGCGGCGGACTCGGCATTTCCGTCGCCATCGTCGGCGCGCTGCTGGCGGCCTCGACCGGCATCGTCGGCGCGACCGTGGTGACGATGGGCCTCTTGTCGCTGCCGACCATGTTGCGGCGCGGCTACGATCCGTCGCTCGCCTGCGGCACGATCTGCGCCTCGGGTACGCTCGGGCAGATCATCCCGCCCTCCATCGTGCTGGTCATCCTGGGCGATCAGATATCGAACGCCTACGTCGATGCCCAGCGCGCGATCGGCAACTGGTCGCCGGACCCGGTGTCGGTCGGCGACCTGTTCGCCGGCGCTCTGCTGCCGGGCCTGATGCTGGTGGCGTTCTACATCATCTATCAGATCGGCGTCGCTTGGATCAGCCCGCGCTCGTCGCCCGCGATCCCTGCGGCCGAAATCGACCAGACCAACATCGGATCGCGGGTTCTGCATGCGCTGGTGCCGCCGATCGTGCTGATCGTCGCCGTGCTGGGCTCGATCCTGGCCGGCATCGCGACCCCGACCGAGGCCGCCGCCGTCGGCTCCATCGGCGCCCTGCTGCTGGCGGGCCACCGCATCGACGAAAAAAACGCGATGCCGATCCTGGTCGCGGCGCTGTCCCTCGTCGTCATGCTGATCGTCGCCAACACCCTCGACCTGCGGGTCGCCCGCAACAAGATCGGGATCAAGGACGCTATCGGCATCGGGGTCGCCGCCTTGGGCGCCTTGGGGCTCGCCTGGGGCATCGGCGTCTGCCTGCTGCGCGCCTACCGGACCCAGACCCGGGACTCGGGCGAGGATTCGATCCTGCATCAGGTCATGCGCTCGACCTTGCAGATATCCTCGATGGTGTTCGTGATCCTGATCGGCGCATCGGTGTTCTCGCTGGTGTTCCGCGGTCTCGGCGGCGACGACATGGTGCACAAGGCGCTTTCGTCTCTGCCGGGCGGAGCCATCGGCGCCATGATCGTCGTCATGCTGGTGATGTTCGTGCTCGGCTTCTTCCTCGATTTCATCGAAATCTGCTTCGTGGTCGTGCCGATCGTCGCCCCGGTGCTGTTGAAGATGGACCTGAACCCGGTCTGGCAGGGCGTCATGATGGCGGTCAACCTGCAAACGTCGTTCCTGACGCCGCCGTTCGGCTTCGCCCTGTTCTACCTGCGCGGCGTCGCCCCGCCCGAGGTGACGACCATGCACATTTATAAGGGCATCGTGCCGTTCGTCGGCCTGCAGTTGGTCGCCCTCACGGTGCTGGCGATGTTCCCGGAACTGGCGACCTGGCTGCCGAAAGCGATCTTCGGCAAGTAACCGCATGGCCTACGACGAAACCGCCGCCGCCGAAATCCGAAAACGCTTGGCCGCCCGCAACGACGTGCGCGAGATCAAGATGTTCGGCGGCTTGTGCTTCATGGTCGGCGGCCACATGTGCTGCGGCGTGCTGGCCGACGATATTATTTTTCGGGTGCCGCCGGAACGCTGCGAAAGCGAGATCGAGGCCGGGCGCGCCGGCCCGATGGATTTCACCGGGAAAATCCTGAAGGGTTTTGCCATGGTCGCGCGCCCGGCATGGGAAAACGCGCGCACCCTCGGCCGTTGGATGGCGTGGGCGCAGGATTTCGTCGCCACCCTGCCGCCGAAGAAACCGAAAAAGCGGCGCGGGCCGATGCCCCGTCCCCGCCGCCGGCTCAGCTGAATTTCTTCGACGTCGGGAAGCCCTTGAACGGCAGCAGCCCGGCCTGGGCGCGCTTGCCCAGCCACGGCTTCACCTTGGGCTCATTGCGCGCCTGCTGGGCGGTCTGCCACGTCAGGCCTTCCTTCAGCTTCAGGGTCGTCACGTCGGACAACCCGCCCGACTTGTAGCGTTGCAGGATGACGCCCCGGCCGCGCGCCATGACCGGCACTTCCTCGATCGGGAAGATCAGCAATTTTCGGTTCTGGCCGACGACGGCGACGTGATCGGCGCCGTCCATGACCACGCTGCAGGCCGCCGCTTCCTCGCCCGCGTCCAGGTTCAGCACCTGCTTGCCGTTACGGGTCTGGGCGATGACGTCGTTTTCCTCGACGATGAAGCCGCGCCCGGCGTCGGACGCGACGAGCAGCCGGCGCCCCGGCACGTGGACGAACATGGCGCAGACGTCGTGCTCGTTGCCGAGATCGAGCATCAGGCGCACCGGCTCGCCGTGACCGCGCCCGCCCGGCAGCTTGTCGGCGCCGACCGTGTAGAATCGGCCGTTGGTGCCGAACAGCACGATCTTGTCGGTGGTCTGGGCGTGGAAGGCGAAGCGCGCGCGGTCGCCTTCCTTGAATTTCAGTTCGCCGAAGTCGGCCAAGTGCCCCTTGATGGCGCGGATCCAGCCCTTGTCGGAATAGACGACGGTGACCGGTTCCTTCTCGATCATTGCCTCCAGCGGCACCACCACGGCGGTCGGCGCTTCGCCGATCTCGGTGCGGCGCCGGCCCAGTTCGGTCTTCTGGCCGAACCGCTTCTTGATGTCCTGGATTTCGCCGCCGATGTGGGACCAGCGCTTGACTTCGTCCTTCAACAGCGCCTTCAGGTCCCGCTTCTCGTCGCTGAGCGTCTTGTGCTCGCGCCTGATTTCGACCTCTTCGAGCTTGCGCAACTGGCGCAGGCGCATGTTCAGGATGGCCTCGGCCTGCACATCGGTCAGCTTGAAGGCCTTCATCAGTTTCGGCTTGGGCTCGTCCTCGGTGCGGATGATCTTGATGATCTTGTCGAGGTTCAGGTAGGCGATCAGGAAGCCTTCCAGGACCTCGAGCCGGTGCTCGATCTTCTCCAGCCGGAACTTGGAACGCCGGACCAGCACTTCATGGCGATGATCCAGGAATGCCTGCAAGGCCTCCCGCAGGTTCATCACCCGGGGCGTGTTCGACGCGTCGAGCACGTTCATGTTCAGGCCGAAGCGGCTTTCCAGCTCGGTCTGGCGGAACAGTTGTTCCATAAGCATTTCGGGCTCGACCGTGCGGCTCTTGGGGTCCAGCACGATCCTAACCTTGTCGGTCGATTCGTCCCGGATGTCGCCCAGCAGCGGCAGTTTCTTCGCGTCCAGCAGTTCGGCGATCTTTTCGATCAGGCGCGATTTCTGGACCTGGAACGGGATTTCCTCGATCACCGCCTGCCAGGTGCCGTGCGACATCTTTTCGGTGCGCCACTTGGCGCGGACGCGGAAACTGCCGCGGCCGGTCTTGTAGGCCTCGACGATGGTCTCGCGGGTCTCGCACAGCTCGCCGCCGGTCGGAAAATCCGGCCCCGGCATCAGGTCGACCAGCTTGCCGATTTGGGCGTTGGGAAACTTGATCAGATGCAGCAGCGCGTCGCAGATTTCGCCCGCGTTGTGCGGCGGGATGCTGGTCGCCATGCCGACCGCGATGCCGCTGGAACCGTTGGCCAGCAGATTGGGGAAGCTGGCCGGCAGGACGATGGGCTCCTCCTCCTCGCCGTCGTAGGTGTTGCGGAAGTCGACCGCGTTCTCGTCGATTCCTTCCAGCAGCGCCCAGGCGACCTCGGTCAGGCGTGCCTCGGTGTAGCGCATGGCCGCCGCGTTATCGCCGTCGATGTTGCCGAAATTGCCCTGGCCGTCGACCATCGGATAGCGCACGGCGAATTCCTGGGCCAGCCGCACCATGGCGTCGTAGACCGCCGAATCGCCGTGCGGGTGGTATTTGCCGATCACGTCGCCGACCACGCGGGCGCATTTCTTGAATCCGGAGGCCGGGTCCAGCTTCAACTGGCGCATGGCGAACAGCAGCCGCCGGTGCACCGGCTTCAGGCCGTCGCGCACGTCGGGTAGCGAGCGCGAAACGATGGTCGAGAGCGCGTAGGCGAGATAACGCTCGCCCAACGCATCCTTCAGGCCGGTATCGAGGATTTTTTCGGCGACGGCGCCGAGCGGTTTTTTGGCCAAGGTCCGGGGGTCCGTTCAGGTTTTTAGGCTACCAGATATAGTAGCCAAATGGCCCCGAACGTCAAACCTTATGGGATCGATCCTTAAACGCCCTACCCGAACACGCTAACCGCGAGATAGCCGGTGTAGGCGACGAAGCAGGCGAGCAGGAATGCCGCCTCGTAGCGGTTGATCCGTCCCACCCTGCCGAAGCCGTAGCAGATGATGAACAGCGATCCGGTCAATAGCGACATCGCCAAAATGTCGCGGCCGAGCATTTCCGGCGGCACGTCGATGGGCGAAATGACCGCCGCCAATCCGACCACCGCCAGCGTGTTGAACATGTTCGACCCCAGCACGTTGCCGAGCGCGATGTCGTGCTGACCCTTGCGCGCCGCGACGACCGAGGACGCGAGTTCCGGCAACGACGTGCCGACCGCGACGATCGTCAGGCCGATGATCAGGTCGCTGACGCCGAACGTCTTGGCGATTTCGACCGAGCCCCAGACCAGGATGCGCGACGAAACCACCAACAGCACCAAGCCAACGACCAGCCAGATCACGGCGTTTCGGATCGGCATCGTATTGGCCGCCAGTTCACTGGCGGTTTCGGCGCCAAGCGCGTCGCCGCGCTGCTTCAGGCCCTGGTGGATCGACCATGCCATGAGGGCGGCGAAAACCGCCAGCAGCACCGCGGCGTCCATCCGGCTCAGTTTGCCGTCCCAAAGCTGAAAGATGGCCAGACCGGTGACGGCGGTGAGCATCGGCAGTTCCTTGCGCAACACGGCCGAATGGACCGAGATCGGACAGACGATCGCCGCCACGCCCAGGATGAGGGCGATGTTGGTGATGTTCGATCCGTAGGCGTTGCCGAGCGCCAGGCCCGGATTGCCCTGGTAGGAAGCCAGCACGGAAACCGCCATTTCCGGCGCCGAGGTACCGAAACCGACGATCACCATGCCGATCAGCAGCGGCGGCACGCTGAAGTGGTCCGCCGTCGCCGCCGCGCCGTCGACGAAGCGGTCGGCGCTCCAGACAAGCAATGCCAGGCCGAAAACGACCGCCCCCAACGCCACAAGCATGATCCGATTGCCCCTTAAAGAAACCCGCCCGAACGCGCAGGAGGTTTGCAGCCGCGAACGATTCCCGCAAGGGAATTTCGGTCGCGCCGGATACCGCACCGGAGGTTTGCGTCCCGCCGCCGGGCCGGATTATGATTGCCGCCATCGCAATCCAGGCGGAGCACCCTTCCCATGTCCGATGCTCACGGGCTTCTGATGATCCAGTTCCTGAATTGGGTGGTCGAACGGCCGCGCAATCACGCCGACGCCATGGACGCCTGGAAAAGCTCCTGCCCGCGCCTGACCGTGTGGGAGGACGCGACCATCGAGGGCTTGGTTACGGTCGAACCCGGCCCCGACAAGCGCGTCGCGTTGACCGCCGCCGGCCGCCGGATGCTCGAAGGCTCGGCAAGGGCCGACAGCGCCGCCTAGCCGCGTCCGAACAGACGGCTGAGCGTGCCGGGCGGCAGCAGACCGGGCAGCGCCACCCCGGTGGTGACGACGAGAATACCCGCCGCCTCGCGCCAGCCCACGATTTCGCCCAGAAAGGCGACCGCCAATATCGTGCCGATCGCCGGCGACAGCGCCGCGTAAAGGCCGGTACGTCCGACCGGCAGGCGCCGCATGGCGTAGTTGTAGGTCGAAAAATTGACCCCGATCGAAACCACGCCGAGGTAAAGCAGCTTCCAGTATTCCGCCGCGCCCGCGCCCGGCAGCAGCGGCGTCGGCGGCTGGACGATCAGCATCAGGACGTTGACCAGGACGGCCGCGACCGTGACCTGATAGGCGGTGACCAGGATCGCGTTGCTGAAATACTGATTGACCCGCCGCCCGGTCAACTGCACGGCGCAGACGCAGAACACGGCGGCGAACGCCAGCACGTCGCCCAAGCGGATTCCGGTCGCGAAGTCGGCGCGCCGGGCAACGATCAATAGGATGCCGACGACGGCGACGGCGGCACCCAGCATCACCGCCAGGCGCAGCGGTTCGCCCAGCACGATGCGGCCCAGGATCGGCAGCATCACCGGCACCAGGCCGAAGATGATCGCGGCGTTGCTGGCGCTGGTGTGCTGGGTGGCGAAGGCCATGATCGTCAGCACCGAGGCCGGCGCCAGCGTGCCCAGCAGCGCGATCCGCCACAACGGCCCCTTCAGGCGAAGCGGCCGGCGGCTGGCCAGCGCGACCAGCCACAAAACCGCGGCACCGATCAGAAGCTGGGTCGCAACGATCTGCAGCACAGGCAGCGAGCCGACCAGATCCTTGTAGACGATGAAACCGCTGACATGGACCGTGATCGCCGTGAACATGGCGAAATGACCTTTCAGGCGCTCGCCAGACGGCACCTCGGCAATGGCGGACGCGACGTTGGGCAGCGGCGCGCTCGTCGGTCGGTCCATCCCGATTATTGCATGTCCAGCACGACGACGGCCGGCGAGCCGGCCTGCACGGAAACCACCTGCCCCGGATAACCGGGCACCGACACCACCTTGCCGTCCTTCGGCGCCTTGAGCGTCGCGCGGTCCAATTTCCAGGCCGCGATTTCAGCCCGGCCGCGGGCGCGCGCCACGTCCGCCTTGGCCTTGGCGAGTTCCGTATGGACCCGGTCCAGTTCCTCGCGTGATGTTGCAAGATCGTCGAATAATTGTTTGACTCTCTTTACGTTATCATCGGAGAACTTCAAGGTCAGTTGGGCCGCGGCGATGCCCTCGTCGGCGGCCCGCTTGCGGGCCCGAAACGGCACCAAGTCCAATCGTGCCAGCGGCGTTCCCGCCTTCACGTCCTGGCCGGCCTTGGCCATCACCTCGGCGACCACACCGTCGACCGCGAAGGCCAGCTTGCGCTCGGCCGCTTCGGCGCCGGATGCCAACAGGACGAAAGCGACCATCGGGATTGCGAACCGGCGCATCATGCTATTGCTTCTCCTCGCCGCCGCGGCGGGGCTTGGTGACTTGGTTCTGGTCTTCCTGTCCAAAGCCGGTGCCTCCTCTCGGGACGAAATCGGGGCCCTGCTTCACGGCCTCGATGCCGGGCAGGTTGGTCGGAAACGCCTCTTCCAGGCCGCGTCTCGGGCTTTCGCCAAGCATGACCGCGAGCCTGGCCCGTTCGACCGCCATGGCGCCGGTGGCGCGCACCACGTCGGCTTCCGACTCGGTGAACTCGATCATGGCGCGGCCCAGGTCGGCGACCCGTTCCTGCTGGTACAGGCGCTGGCGCTGCAACAGGCGCTTGTTGGTGTAGTCGTGGCGCGCCTTGGCCGCGACCACCTGCTGCCAGGCGTCGCGGATGTGCAGCAACTGGGCCTCGACCCGGCGGCGGAGCGATTTCTTCGCCACTTCCAGGCGCGCCTTGACGCGGGATTCCTCGGCTGCCAGCCGCTGGCGCTCGGCGCTGACGATGCCGCCGTCGAACAGTGGCCAGACGACCCGGGCGCCGGCCGTATATTCGCTGCGGCCGCGGATATCGCGGCTGGAATATTCCCGGGTGCCGAACGCTTCCACACGCGGCAGGCTGTTGGCGCCGTCGCGCAGGAATCCCTTGGCCTCGGCCTCCTTCACCAGGGCCAAGAGTTCCGGGTTCTTCGCTTCGGCGTAGGCGATCAGCTTCTGGGTTTCGATTTCCGGCGGCGGCTTCTTCGGCGGCGTCGGCGGGTTGTACATCTCGCCCTGAAGTCCAAGGCCGGAAAGCTCGGTCAGTCGAAGCCGGATCGAACGATTGCGGGTCTGCTCGCGTCGATAGACCAGGCGGCTTTGTTCCGTCTTCGACAGCCACTCCGCGACCTCGACCGGATCGACGCCGCCCAATCGATGGCGTTCCTTGGCGCGCTCCCAGCGGGTGTAGTTGTGGGCATGTTCCTGATTGAGGGTGCTGACCTCCAGCTCCGAGGCATGGAGATCGAAGAACAGCGCCACCCCTTCCAGCAGCACCGTGTTTTTAGCCTGGCGCAGGGCTTCCTCGGCCGCCACGGCCTCGGCCTTGGCGGCGTCGATGCGCCGGTAGGTGCGGCCGAAATCGTACAGCGGCTGGACCATCTCGATCCCGCCGAAGTTGTCCCAGTTGCGGGTATCCGACTTGGATTCCGAATCGACCGCGCCGTAGGATGCGCGGAACGTCAACTTCGGGAACAGGTGCGCGCGGGCGCCGTCGAGCTTGGCGGCCGCGCCGTCCAGGTCGGCGGCGGCGGCGGCGAAAGCGAAGCTGCCGTTCTTCTCAATCGATTCCAGCACCTTCGGCAGATCGGGCGGCGGTTCGCGGGTGTGCTGCGCCGACACGGGCGCCGACAGCAGCAGCAATCCGAGCAACAGCGCCGCCGTCCCGCCGGTTCGCCCCGCCGTTGCCGCTGTTCCCCCCATCGCGGCCCCGGCTATTCCTGAAGGTAGCGGTAGAAGGACTTGCCTTGCTTATAGACGCCGTCGGTCACGTACTGGCCCGCCTTGATGAAGCGTTCGGCATCAAGGAAACCGGTCACCGTCAGCACGTCCTTGCCGTCTTTGTCGAAGAACACGAACATCGGCGTCGCGCGCACGCGCATCTTGCGCGCGTACACCTTCTCGGTCGTCGGTTCGCCCTGGGGCGAGACCACGGGCAAATCGCCCAGGATGTTGCTTTCGATCATCACGAACGATTTCGAATAGGCCGCGTTCACGCGCGGATCGGGAAACACCCGGTCGCGCATCTTGTCGCAATAGGGGCAACCGGTCTGGTGGAACATGATCACCAGGTTCTTGCCGGATTCCGCCGCCGTCTTGATTTCGGCGACGAAATCGTTGTCGACGCTGGTGATCATGAAATCGGCCCGGGCCGAATGCATCGCCGGAAGCGCCCAAAGGACGCCCGCGAGGATCACGAAGCCGAACCGCCGGAAAACCTTGTGCACCGCTCTAACCTCCCGAAACGATAACGATTCTCGGCAAATTCCAACTTGCTAATGTATTTTAGGGCTTCGCGGGCCGAGCGCAAGCCCCGGCCCCCGATCAAGATTACCGCACCGTTTCCAATCGTTCCACGAACCGAGTCCGGGCCGGCGGCAAGCCTCGGCCCATCGGCTCGAGGACATGATGTTCGAGGAAGTGTCCGGTCAAGGCCAAGCCGCCGAGGATGTCCGCCGCATCGGAAGCGCCGCCGTCGAGCAGAAACGCCGGCAGCGGCAGCAGACGGTCGCGGTAAGGCTCGCCCGCCGCCAGCGACACGGCGCGGCCGGATTTCGGCGACACGTAGGCAAGCTGGTCGTTCCGCCCCGTCGCCGCGCATGAACCCAAGTCGAGGCCGAAACCGAGATCGGTCAGCAACGCCAGTTCCCAGGCGACGTATTGCGCCTGCCACGCGCCGTTCCGCCCCAATTCGTCGACCAGCGCGGTCAATCCGGCGAACGCTTTCGCGTGCGGCTCGCGCTCCGGCAGCGCCGCCTCGGCCAGCGAGCACGCCGCGCTCAGGGCCGCGAGACGCAGAGGATCGTCGATCACCTGGGCCGCGCCGGCGTTGCACAGTTCGAGCGTGTAGGTGCCGAGATGTTCGGGCAATCGCGCCCGCCAATGGGCCTGCACGCGGTTGCCGGCCTGCAAGGTGCCGCGCTGCTTGCGCCCCGCCCCGCCCCGCACCAGGCCTGGATGGCGGCCGTGCTCGGCGGTCAGCAGGCTGGCGATCGCCGCCGTCTCGCCGTGGCGGCGCACCGCCAGCACGATGCCTTCATCAGTCCAATCCATGGGGTGCAGTCTAACGGAACATCGGCCGACGGCCTATCGATGGGCGCGACGTCGCGGCAGTACGGAATCGACTGTCGCCATCTCCAGGATATCGGTCAGGAAGGTGCGCACCGTGACCACGCGCGATTCGTGCCACAGGTGATTGCTGACCAGCATCAACAGCTCGAGGCTGCCGATGGTCTCACCGCCGAGCACCTTGCGAAGTCCCGGATCGTCACCGACGAACGGTTCGGCCAGCAGCGCCAAACCGATCCCGGATCGCGCCGCCGCCAGGCGAAGGTGCGGACTGTTGGATCGCAATACGATCTCGGCGTCGCGGCCGCCGCGCTGGCGCCAGACCGTCGGCGCCAACTGCCCGAGCGAGTGCTCGAAGTCGATCAGGCGATGGCCGGCGAAGGCGTCGATCTTCTTCGGCACGCCGAAACGCTCGATGTAGGAAGGCGCGGCATAGACAGCGAAGCGGATCGGAAAACTCGCGGCCCGGGTGAAGCCGACGCCGCGCGGCTCCTCGAAGCGGAGCGAGATATCGGTGTCGCGCGCCGCCAGGCCCGCCGCCGGACTGCCGGTGATCAATTCCACCGCCAGGCCGGGGTGACGCGCGAGCAAATCGGGGATGCCGCCGACGATCAGATTGCCGAGCAATTCGGGCGAGGTGACGCGAACCTCGCCGGCGACCGGGGCCGGCGGCCCCGAAAGCGATTTGCAGGCGGCCTCGATGGTCCGGTTGATGCCTTCGACGCTGGCCAAAAACCGCTGGCCCGCTTCGGTCAGGATCTGGCCGCTGGGGTTCTGTTCCAGTAAGGTCGCGTCCAGCGCCCGCTCCAACGCGCGGACTTGGCGCCAAACCGTCGCCTTGGAAACGCCAAGACGGCGGGCGCCCCCGGCAAGGGTGCCCGATTCGGCGACGGCGAGAAAATAGCGGAGTTGCTGCCAATCCATGGTCAAAACCGACAGCGTTTCATATTTGAAACGATTGTTTGCAATAATAGCGCCTTCCGTTTCGAAAATGCAATCTCTAACCTAGCGGCATCCTTCGTCCCCCACCCCCAGGCGCGGAGCCCCCTC
>CAZDFF010000103.1:0-11552 GCA_964504425.1 uncultured Hyphomicrobiales bacterium | reverse complement strand
CGTGCCGCCCTCGCGCCTGGTGCTCGACTGGTACTTTTCCAACGAAAAGGGCGATATCGTGTCGCCCGCCGAATTCGGCATGCCCGAGGTTCCGAGGGACATGCTGCTGACGGTCACGTTCGAGGATCGGAACGGCAAGACGTTCATGCGGATGCAGCAGTCCCTGCCGCTGGAATTGGCGAGGAAGCTGGGCGCGCACGAAGGTTGGGGCCAGTCGTTCGACAAGCTCGACGCCCTTTTGGCGACGCTCTGAAGCGAAACGAATTTTACCGAGGAGGAAACCATGGCCGCGAAAAGCAATCTCGCCGCGATGCCGGTCCGGGAACCGGCCGAGAAGGTCCTGATCGTCAACCGCACCTTCGACGCGCCCCGCGCGCTGGTCTACCGGATGTGGACCCAGCCCGAACACCTGGTGCGCTGGTGGGGCTGTCCGCAAACGAAGTCCGCCGACTTCAAGGCCGACTTCCGCGTCGGCGGCCGCTTTCGGGTGGTGATGAATCTCGAGGACGGCACGCCGCACCGGGTCACCGGCGTCTACCGCGAACTGAAGGAACCGGAAAAGCTGGTCTTTACGTGGCAGTGGGAGGACGCCGACGGCAATCTCGGACACGAAACCGTGGTGACGGTGACGCTCGTGGAAAAGGGTGCCAAGACCGAACTGACCCTGCATCAGGCGGTGTTCGAGACGCAGGAAATGCGCGACGCGCACAACGAGGGCTGGTGCGCCAGCTTCGACCGGATGGCCGGACATCTGGCCGCCGGCGCGCGACTGTCCTGACCGTTCGAAACAAGGAGACCGAAAATGGCTTACGTCGACGGATTCGTGGTTCCCGTGCCGAAGAAGAAACTGGATGCCTATCGGCGCATGGCGCGAACGGCGGGCAAGGTCTGGCGCGAGCACGGCGCGCTCGAATTCAAGGAGTGCGTCGCCGACGACGTGAAGCCTGGCAAGGTCACGTCGTTTCCGCAAAGCGTCAAACTGAAGAAGAACGAGACGGTGATTTTCGCCTACATCGTCTACAAGACGCGCAAGCATCGCGACAAAGTGCTGGCCAAGGTCATGGCCGACCCCCGCTTGAAGGCGTCGATGGATCACAAGAACATGCCGTTCGACGGCATGCGCATGTTCTGGGGCGGCTTCAAAGTTATCGTCAGCGCCTGAGCCCGAGAGAGCGAGAGGTTTCCCATGCTCAAGAAAATACTGATCGGCGTCGCGGCGCTCGTTATCGTCCTGGTTGTCGTCATCGCCCTGCAACCGGCCGACTTCAAGGTGTCGCGCACCATGGCGATGGCGGCGCCGCCGTCCGCGCCGTTCACCGAGGTCAACGATTTCCACCGCTGGCAGGCATGGTCGCCGTGGGCCAAGCTTGACCCGAAAATGAAAGTCGGCTTCGAGGGGCCGCAATCCGGCACCGGCGCGATCAACACCTGGGCCGGCAACAGCGACGTGGGCAAGGGCCGCGCCACCATCGTCGAAAGCCGCGCCGGCGAATTGGTGCGCATGAAACTGGAATTCTTCGAGCCGTTCGAGGCCGTCAGCACGGCGCAGTTCACGTTCAAGCCGGAAGGCGCGGGCACCGCGGTGACCTGGACCATGGAAGGCAAGAACAACTTCGTCGGCAAGGCGATCGGGTTGTTCATGGATTGCGAGAAAATGGTGGGCGAACAGTTCGAGAAGGGCCTGAAGGACATGAAGGCCCTGGTCGAGAAGAAATCGTAGGCGGACCCGTGCCCACCATCGTGTTCACCCCGCAGCTCGAACGGTTCCTGGCCGTGCCGACCGCCAAGGTCGCGGGCGCCACGGTGGGCGAGGCCCTGGGTGCGGCGTTCGCCGCGAATCCGAAGCTGAAAAGCTATCTGTTGGACGACCAGGGCGCGCTCCGCCGTCACGTCGCGGTGTTCGTCGCCGGCCGGGCGGTGACGGACCGGGAGAAACTCAGCGACCCGGTCGCGGCGGATGACGAGATTTATGTTTTCCAGGCGCTTTCGGGCGGCTGAACTCGGGAGAATAGGGATATGTCTGATCGGATTTATGTCGGCACCCGCAAGGGCTTGTTCGAACTGGCGCGCAAGAAGGGCGGTTGGGACATCGTCGATACCCAATTCCTGGGCGATCCGGTGTCGGCCGTGCGGGCGCACGACGGATACGTGCTCGCCGCGCTCGACCTCGGGCACTTCGGCGCCAAGATGTGGCGGCGCGAACGCGACGGCAAATGGCGCGAGATGCAGGCGCCCGCGTTCCCGGCGAAGCCCGAGGACGCCGCCGACGATCCGCATCCGTGGACGCTGGGCCGGGTCTGGAACATGGAACCGGGCGGCGTCGCCGGGCGCGTGTGGGCCGGCACCATGCCGGGCGGCCTGTTCCGCTCCGACGATCACGGCGAGACGTGGTCGCTGACGGAATCGCTGTGGACCATGCCCGAGCGCAAAAAATGGTTCGGCGTCGCCGGCGGCGAGATGCCGGGGATCAGCACCGTGCTGGTCGACCCCAAGGACCCGGCCGATATTCGCGTGGGCGTGTCGTGCGCGGGCGTGTGGGCCAGCACGGACACGGGGAAAACGTGGAAAGTCATCAACCACGGCATGAAGAACGAATACATGCCGCCGGACCAGCAGGAAGATCCCATCTCGCAGGACATTCACCAGGTGGCGCACTGCCGCGCCAAGCCCGACGTCGTGTGGTGCCAGCACCACAGCGGCATCTTCCGTTCGACCGACAAGGGCAACAATTGGATTCAAATCCAGACGGCGAAGCCCTCCGCGTTCGGCTTCGCGGTCGTCGCCCATCCGACCGATCCCAAAACCGCGTGGTTCGTGCCCTCGATCAAGGACGAAAAACGCGTTCCGGTCGACGGCAAGCTCGTCGTCACGCGCACGCGCGACGGCGGCGAGAGTTTCGAGGTGCTGAACAAGGGCCTGCCGCAGCGCCACGCCTACGACCTGACGTGGCGCCACGCGCTCGCCATCGACGACAGCGGCGACCGGCTCGCCTTCGGCACCACCAGCGGCGGCTTCTGGATTTCCGAGGACGGCGGCGATTCCTGGACCGCGCCCGACTGCCGCCTGCCGCCGATCAACGCGGTGAAGTTCCAGCAGGGGTAGGGGCGGATAATCGGATGCGGAAAAGAAAGGACAAGCGATGGTAACCGCCAAGAACACGATCTGCGTATGGTACGACAAGGACGCCGAGGCCGCGGCTCGATTCTACGCCGCGACTTTTCCAAACAGTTCGGTGGGGACCATCGTGCGCGCCCCTTGCGATTATCCGTCCGGCAAGGCGGGCGACGTGCTGACGGTCGAATTCACGGTGGCCGGCATCCCCTGTCTCGGGCTCAACGGCGGCACCGCGTTCAAGCACAGCGAGGCCTTCTCGTTCCTGATCTCCACCAACGATCAGGAAGAGACCGACCGTTACTGGAACGCCATCGTCGGCAACGGCGGCCGGGAAAGCGCGTGCGGTTGGTGCAAGGACAAATGGGGCATCTCCTGGCAGATCACGCCGCGCGTGCTGACCGAGGCGATGGCCATGGGCGGCGACGAAGCGAAACGCGCGTTCCAGGCCATGATGGACATGACGAAAATCGACGTCGCCGCGATCGAGGCGGCACGGCGGGGTTGACGGCGGCCATGCTATCGACTCCAGACCCCGGTTGGGTGCAGGAGCGATAGTTCCAGGAAACAATCCCTATTGTCCCCCTGCCAAGCGCGGGCGTAGCGTTCCCGTCCGAGCCCGCGCGTCGCGGGCCTTCCGGCGAGAGGGCGCCCGGGCGCCGCCGCCGGTTTTCTCTTTCCCGTTCGGGTGCTTGAAATGTTGGCCGTTCTCGGTGTCGCGGTGATGGCTATCACCGTGGTTCTGTTCGCGCTCGCCATGGTCGAATTCCGCCGTCCGGTGCCGCCCAAGTGGGTCGGCTTGCCGTTGATGGAACAGGCGGTGGTACTGGCCTTCACGGCCGCCGTCGCGGTCAGCGGCGGGCTGATCCTGAAGTTCGTGTTCAATTTCAAGAAAGAGGTCTTCGGCACGATCGAAGGCGGCCTGATCGCCGCCATTGTTGTCGCGGCGTACCTGATCCTGCGCGCGATGAAGCCGATGCGGAAGATTCGGGAATTCGAGGCCGCCGACGGCGGCGGCGCCATCGGCGCGGCGAACCTGATGGCGGCGGGCGCGGCCGGTCGGCCGGTCAACGATCCGGCCAAGCCGGCGTCGTCGGGCAACCGCGTCGCCTGATTTCCCGCGGGGAGGCCGTCGGTCCTACGGGCCGACGACCTTGCCTGGATTCATGATGTTCTTGGGGTCGAGCGCGGTCTTGAGCGTGCGCATCAGGTCGCGCTCGACGTCCGATTTGTAACGCATCATATCGTCGATCTTCAGCTTGCCGACGCCGTGCTCGGCGCTGAAGCTGCCGCCCATGTCCCGCACCAGGTCGTGGATTTTTTCCGCGACCGGCTTCCAGTGCGCCATGAAGGCGTCGCGGTCCATGCCCTCGGGCTGGCTCAGGTTGTAGTGCACGTTGCCGTCGCCCCAGTGGCCGAAGGCGCAGACGCGCACCCCCGGCACCATCGCCGTCACGATTTTCCCGGCGCGGGCGAGGAATTCCGGCAGCCGCGAAATCGGCACGGAAACGTCGTGCTTGATGGAACCGCCGCCGCCTTTTTGCGCCTCGGGCATGGATTCGCGGATACGCCAGAATGCGTTCGCCTGGCCCTCGCTTTGCGCCAGCGCGGCGTCGTCGGCGATACCGGCCTCGATGGCGCCGGCCAGCACGGTTTCGAGCGTCTCCGTCAGATTGCGGTCGTCCGCCAGCGGGCTGGTCAGTTCGGCCAGCACGTAGAACGCGTGCCGGCTCGATAGTGGGGCCTGGATATCGGGAATATGGCCGAGCACGAAATCGAGTCCCAGGCGCGGAATGAATTCGAACGCGCTCAGCCGTTCGGCGGCGGCGTTGCGCAGCCGCGCGAACAGATTCGCGATCCGATCCGGGTCGGCCAGGCCGACGAACGCGGTCGCCCGGGTGCGGACCTTGGGGTAGAGCTTCAGCACGGCGGCGGTGACGACACCCAACGTGCCCTCGGCGCCGATGAAAAGCTGCTTCAAATCGTAGCCGGTGTTGTCCTTGCGCAGGCCGCGCAGGCCGTCCCACACGCGGCCGTCGGGCAGCACGACCTCCAAGCCCAGAACCAGTTCGCGGGCGTTGCCGTAGCGCAGCACGTTGACGCCGCCGGCGTTGGTCGAGACGTTGCCGCCGATGCGGCAACTACCCTCGGCGGCGAGGCTCAAGGGGAACAGGCAACCGGCCTCGTCGGCGGCGGCCTGCACGTCGGCCAGGATGCAGCCGGCCTCGACGGTGATGGTGTGGTTCGCCGGATCGATCGCGCGCACTTTGTTCATGCGATCGAGCGACAGCACGATCTCGCCCGCCGCGACCGCGCCGCCGCAGAGCCCGGTGTTGCCGCCCATGGGCACGATGCCGACGCCCTCGGCGGCGCAGAGTTTGACGACGTCGGCGACTTGTTCGGTATTCGCCGGGCGCACCGCCATCGGCGTTGCGCCGCGATAGAGCCCGCGCGTTTCCGCGACGAAACGTTCGAGCGCGTCCGGGTCGGTGACGCAGGCAGCGTCGCCGACGACTTTGCGCAGCCGGTCGAGGAAGGCGGGCGAGGGGGCCGAGTGGGCGTCCATGGCGAAAACGTAGGGCGCAGACTGGGGGGCGGCAATGGAAAACAAACGGTTGTCGATCCCACGAGGGTCCAATTGCATTCTCCCGTCATGCCCGGGTTTGTCTCGGGCATCCACGACTTTTTTAAGTCGTGGATCGCCGGGTCGCGCCTCTGGCGCGCGAAATATAAATTGCCGGCAAAGCCGGCGGGGTCCGGCGATGACGATTGGGAATGAGCGGATTTAGGCCCCCTTGACACCGTGCCTATATATTAAGGGCTACCCTTGCCTTGTGCCGGGTTTCTGGAGACGCCCGGTTTTAGGAGTTCACCTTCATGTTCGACCACCTTCCGGCGGCGGCGCGCGGCGCCTTCCGCATCGACTGGCTCGACAGCCGTCACAGCTTTTCGTTCGGCGAGTATTGGAACCCGAAGCGCATGGGCTTCCGCGCGCTTCGCGTCATCAACGAGGACCGTGTCGCGCCCGGCGCCGGCTTCCCGACCCACGGCCACGCCGACATGGAAATCGTCACCTACATGCTTTCGGGCGCGCTGGAGCACAAGGATTCGACCGGCGGCGGCGAGGTCATCCGTCCCGGCGAGGTGCAGCGCATGAGCGCCGGCACCGGCATCCATCACAGCGAGTTCAACCCGTCCAAGACCGAGGAAGCGCATCTTCTGCAAATCTGGATCAAGCCCGATCGTTTGGGCGTGACGCCGGGCTATGAACAAAAGGCGTTCCCGGACGCGGAAAAGACAAACCGGTTGCGACTGGTCGCCGCGCCGGACGGCGCCGACGGCGCGCTGTCCATTCAACAGGACACGCGCATCTACGCCTCGATCCTGCAAGCGGACAAGGCAGTGTCGCACGTGTTGAACGCGGGACGCGGGGCCTGGGTTCAGGTCGCGCGCGGGTCGGTCGCGGTCGACGGCAAGTGGCTCGTCGCCGGCGACGGTGCCGCGCTGGACGCCGACGGCAAGGATCGCACAATTGACATCGCCTCGGCCAAGGGCGGAGAGTTCCTGCTGTTCGATCTCGCCTGATCCTCGTCCGCGCATCCCGGGAGCCCGCCGCTGATCGCCGATCCGCTTTTTTACGCCTTCGCGATTCCGGCGGTGCTCGTCGCCGCGCTCTCGAAGGGCGGGCTCGGCGGCGGCGGGCTCACGGTCATGGCCGTGCCGCTGATGGCCTTGACGCTGCCGCCGCCCCAGGCGGCGGCGATCATGCTGCCGTTGCTGTGCGCCATGGACGTGATGACCATTTGGGTTTATCGGCGCCATTGGGACCCGCGCAACATGCGGATCATCGTGCCGGCGGCCATCGTCGGCATCGCGATCGGCACGGCGTCGTTCAAGTATCTCGACGTCGCGCTGATCCGGCTGCTGCTCGGCGTCATCGCGGTGGCATTCCCGCTTTATTACTGGTTCGCCAGGCTGGACCGAGCCGCGCCCACGGGCGTGGACGCGGCGAAGGGCGGGTTCTGGGGCGCGGTCGCGGGCTTCACCAGCTTCGTCGCGCACGCGGGCGGGCCGCCGTTGGGCGTCTACCTGCTGCCGCAGCGCATGGAAAAGCGTCTGTTCGCCGGCACCTGCGCGATCTTCTACGGCGTCATCAACGTGGTGAAGCTGTTTCCCTACGCCTGGCTGGGGCAGTTCCACGCGGCGAACCTGTGGACGTCGCTGGTGCTGCTGCCCGCCGTGCCGGTCGGCATCGCGGCTGGCGTGTGGCTGCAAAAGCGGATCGACGACAAGACGTTCTACAACGTCTGCTACGCGTTCCTGTTCCTGACCGGCCTTAAATTGCTGTGGGACGCGGGGAAGGGGTTGCTTTAGGTTGTAAATTCATAACCCGATTGCCGGTGGAAAGCTTCCACTTTGCAGGGGAGGCGGCATCCGGCGCGTTACGATGCGTCATCAGGGCCCGCCCGAGTTGGAATAACACGGCTTCCAATCGCGACGGCGAGTGCGACGAGGATCAGAATCGTCGCGACCGCGAATGCGATCCGCATGCCGACGGCAACGGCCTCGGGAGAGGCCGTGGCGACGTCGACGGCCGACGATGCGAACGCGAACACGGCGCCCATGACGGAGGCTCCGGTAACGAGTCCGAGGTTGCGCGATAGATTGAGCATGCCGGAAATAACCCCCCGTTGATCCGGGCGGATATTTGCCATGACGGCGGTGTTGTTGGCCGTTTGGAACAGCGCATAGCCCGCCGTGATGACGGCGATGGGGGCGACGTACCCGGCAGTGCCGAATACCGCCGGCACCGTGGAAAGGATCAAGGTTCCGGCCATCATTCCGATCAACCCAACGACGATCATGCGGTGCGCGCCAAAACGATCGGCGGCGCGGCCGGCGGGCACGCCGGACAGCGCGGCGACAAGCGGACCGATCGCCAAGACGAGTCCGACAAGCGCCGGCTCGAGACCAAGCGCGCGTGAGAGATAGAACGGCCCGACCACCATCGTCGACATTATCACCGTCGAAACGCACGCACTCATGACGAGGCCAGCGCTCAGCGTTGGGTCGAGAAACATCGTCAAACGAATCAGGGGCGATTCCGCTTTTGTCTCGACGTGCACGAAAAGGCCGATCCCGATGGTCGCAGCTAATAGCAGGGCGATGTTGAGCGAACCGAAACTACCGCGCCCAATCGTCATGGAGAGAGCATATCCCGCGAGCGTCAAAACGAGCAGCAGCGTGCCCACATTGTCAAAACCGGATCGATTCGCCTTCGATTTTTGGCGATCGATGGGTAGGGAGCGATACGCAAGAAGAAAGCTCAGGATGCCTAACGGTACGTTGACGAGGAAGATTGCCCGCCAGCCGAGCTCGGCGATCAGAACGCCGCCGAGCGATGGACCCAAGGCAGTGCCGATTGCGGACATTGTTCCGAGCATTCCCATGGCGCTACCTGTTTTCGCCTTTGGAACCGTCTCGCCCACAAAGGTCATGGTTAGAGCCATCATGATGGCCGCTCCGAGGCCTTGCGCCGCCCGGGCGGCAATCAACAGCCAGAGCGTTGGCGCAACGCCGCACAGGACTGAGGCCGCCGTGAATAGGAAGACCCCGACCAATAGCAGCCGTCGGCGGCCAACGATGTCACCAAGCCGTCCGACGCTGACGATCAAGGCTGTGCTGGCAAGGAGATAGGCGAGGACAATCCACTGAACATCCTGGAAGGAAGCATTGAACGCTTGCGCCAACGTCGGCAAGCCGACATTGGCGATACTGGTGCCGAGCGAGGACAGCAGCATGGAGAGCGAAAGGCTGGCGAGCGCCCACCGAACAGGAGACTGCTGCTCCGCATTTCCGGCGGTTACCGAACCCTGCTCCGCGACGATTGTTTGCAATATGGACTCCGTATTTTGGCGGCTCCCGAAATGGAGCTACCGGAAACGTAGTCCTTGGCTTGATATGGCGAAATACGCAGCATTTGCATTTTATTCGTGCGTTTAACGCTATGTCATATGCTATGATTAATTTATGTCGGCACCCGATTTCAATTTGCTCGTTACTCTCGATGTGCTGCTCGCGGAGGGCAGCGTCGCGCGTGCGGCCCAACGGTTACGGCTTAGCCCGTCGGCGATGAGCAGGGCTCTGGCGCGATTGCGCGAAACGACAGGCGATCCGCTGTTGGTCCGGGCTGGGCGCGGCTTGGTTCCGACCCCCCATGCGCTTGAACTCCGAGATCGGGTCGGCCGACTCGTGCAAGACGGAATGACCGTTCTGCGCCCTGCCCGGGAGATCAACCTCGGACAACTGGTCCGGATGTTTACGCTGCGGACCAGCGAAGGCTTTGTCGAAAATTTCGGCGCGGGTCTGATCGCCCGTGTTGCCGGGGAAGCACCCGGCGTGCGGCTGCGCTTCATGCAGAAGCCGGACAAAGACAGTGCGCCGCTTCGCGACGGTGCTGTTGATCTGGAAATTGGCGTCGTAGGGCAGGCGACAGGACCGGAGGTGCGTGCGCAGGCATTGTTCCGAGACCGACTTATCGGCGTAGTCAGGCCGGATCATCCGCTCTGCCAAGGCAAGATCACGCCCTCTCGATATGCGGCCGGTCGGCATATCTGCGTTTCGCGGCGCGGCATCGACAAAGGACCGATTGATGAAGCCTTGCACCGGATCGGACTGGAACGCGAGATCGCCGTAATCGTCGGTGGCTTTGCGACCGCGCTGGCATTAGCGCGGGGCTCCGATCTGATCGCCAGCGTTCCCGAACGACATACCGGAAACCTGCGCGCCGAAATGCACAGTTTTCCTCTTCCGGTCTCCACGCAGGAGATTACGGTCTCATCGCTCTGGCATCCGAGGCTGGACTCCGATCCGGCGCATCGTTGGCTACGCGGGTGCGTTCGGGATGTCTGTGCGGAGCGCCTCGTTAAATCGTAGTGCTCCGTCTCTGATCGATGGATTTGGCTCAAGCAGGCCGTACCCTAGGCCTCCGTTACCTCCGGCGGCGCGGCGGCGCGGCGCAGCCGGTCGGCGATCGCGCGGCCGATGCCTTCTTCCGGGATCGGCATGACGGCGATGGCCTTGGCGCCGCAGGCATCCAAACGGCGCAGCATCGCGAACAGGTTCGCCGCCGCTTCGGTCAAATCGCCCTTGGCGCTGAGGTTCAAGACGGTCGCGCTTTCCTTCGGCGCCTTGGGCCCGAAGGCGAGCAGCGCCTCGTCCTTGTCCGCCGCCGTGCAATTCAGGCGCAGCGGCGTCGACGGCGCGTAGTGCCGGGCCATCATGCCGGGGGATTTGATGTCGCCGCCGACGGACGCGACCCGGCATTCGACGCCGACGATGGCGGAAATTTCCTCGGGCTGCACGCTGCCGGGGCGCAGGATCACGGGGACTTCGCCGGTCATGTCGACGACGGTGGATTCGATCCCCAGCGGCGTCGGGCCGCCGTCCAGGATCATCGCCACCTTGTCGCCCAGTTCGGCGGCGACGTGGGCGGCGTCGGTGGCGCTGACGCGGCTCGACAGGTTGGCGCTCGGCGCCGCGATCGGCCGCCCGGTCAGGCGCAGCAGCGGCCGTGCCACCGGATGCGCGGGCGAACGCACCGCGACCGTGTCCAGCCCGGCCGAGGCGAGCAGGGAAACCTTGGCGTCCTCGCGCCGCTTCAGCACCAGCGTCAACGGACCCGGCCACAGGCGCCGCGCCAGCGCCTCGGCGCGTTCGTCCATGTGGGCGATCGTCTTGGCTTCGCGGATGTCGGCGACGTGCAGGATCAGCGGATTGAAGGTCGGACGTCCCTTGGCGGCGAAGATGGCGGCGACAGCGTCGTCGTTGGTGGCATCGGCGCCGAGGCCGTAGACCGTTTCGGTCGGGAACGCGACCAGCATGCCTTGCCGCAAAAGCCGCGCGGCCTCGTCGATCGCGGCCCGGTCGGCGGCGCGCACGGGGTTGTCGAGCGTTTTCGGATCGCTGGCGGTCAAGGGCTGGGCCTGAAAGCTAAGAAAGAGCCGTCGTCATAAGGCGACGGCTCTCCTTGTGTCTTTGTCCTGGTTCGGGCCATCCGCGGTAATGACCCGACCATAGGTCACCGCACAGGGTGCGGCGGCTGATGCGTGACCGCAAGCGGCCACGGACGAATTGTGCGCCTCGATGCATCGGGCGTCAACCGCGCGGGAAAGGAACATTTGCCCCGAGGGCGACGAAAGGCGGGTTTTCGAACCCGGATTTCCCATAAACGATGTCGCGGCCGTCGAGATCGACGACCCGGCCGCCGGCAAAGCCCAGCACCGCGTGGCCCGCCGCCGTGTCCCATTCCATGGTGCGGCCGACGCGGGGATAGATGTCGGCGACGCCCTCGGCGACGCGGCAGAATTTCAGCGAGCTGCCCGCCGTCACCCGTTCGGCGATGGTGTAATTTTTCAGCACGTCCTCGACATCGGGCGTCA
>CAZDFF010000102.1:0-11696 GCA_964504425.1 uncultured Hyphomicrobiales bacterium | reverse complement strand
CCGTCGCGCATTCGGCTTTGTCGTGTTCGACCACGCGCCGGATGTAATCCCTCTTGGTAGAAGCTTGATATCTAGCGAGGAAATTGATTTCAGCCATCAAACAAACGCCGCGTGCGCGGGATCAAGAGATAAGTACTGCAGAATAGCCAAGTTTTTGGCATGAGCGACACAATGATGCCCACAAAGCCGCGAAGGATCGAAATTGGCGATCTTCGATTGAGTTTCCTCCGCGAACCAGAAATCGCGGAAGCGGCCGTCGCGGATCGACCCCAACCGCCCATTCTTCGTATAGGCCTTGTCCTGGCAGGTATAAACGTTCAAATCGGCGCCGATGACGGTGAGAAACCGCGAAAACGGACAAGTGCGATAGGGTTTCTCGAAACGGTCGCCGAGTTCGTGATAGTGGTCGAGAACAGCAAATCTTTCGTCCGTCAGTAGCATGGCCTTATCGATTTGTGCTTTTGCGGCAACCGCGAATTCCCGATGATACCTGTTGTTCTCGGCAATATCGTTGCCGACCACGGCAGCGGACAACTTTACGTGACCGATGCCGATATCCTTGAACAAACGGCACACCTCGGCGATTCGACGATGATTGTCGCGTCCGATAATGTACGAAACGCCGAGAACACAATTCGTCCCGCCGGCGACAAACGCCTGCATATTTTCGAGCAGGCGGGAAAATTCGCCATCCCTCGCGCCGCGGGACTTTGCATAACTATCGTCATCCCAGGCATCCACCGACACGCGCACCCATGTAGCGTATGCGCTCAATGCCTCCGCCATCCGCCCCTTCAGGTTTGCTCCATTGGTCAGCGTAGCGACACGAACCCCACCCTTGGCGAGACGTTCGATGGCTTCAGGCAGAAATTTATAGAGCAACGGTTCACCGCCGCCCGAAAACGTTACGGCAGCAATTTTCATCGCGATAAGATCGTCCACGATTTCCGTCATCTTGGCAGGCGGGATCGAATCGCGCAGATTCATATCTTCGCCTAAATCGAGGTCGTCGGTGCGATAGGCGCAGTACCAGCAACTGTGATTGCAATGGTTGGTCGGCTTAATGCGAACGTGCACGGGCGCAATCGGACGGCCGACACGCAGGGCTTCGAGTCGATCGGGAAAATGCATAAATTTGAACGAACTATAAAGCGTTCTCATGACGGCCTGACTTAGCGCACAAGCCCCGGCGGCACGCTCGAACACCGGGGCAAAATGCCGCGCACCAACCAGATGTCCTCGACCCGAGATACGTCGGCGGGCGCCGCAACGACCAGACCTTCGAGTGCGAAGTCGATCCGCTTGCCCTGTCCGAGAATCCGATCCCAGATCCCGGCGCGGCGCGGCGCGGCGGGTGGCAACATGAACAAACTATAGGCGACGATGCCGTCAAGGTTGGCGAGGTCCGCCAGCACTTCCTCTAAAACCATGAAGCAGTCGTCCATAGCCCATTCCGTCGCGCTCAGCAGATACAAGAGTCCGCGCTTGCGCGCGTGCTCCCGCACCACAAGGTTTTGGACGTGCTGCGGCGTCCGTTCGCCCATGATCGGACGACTGGCGATATAACCGCGAAAGCCCCAGCCGACGGCAGCGTTCATGTTTTTCCCATCGCGGGGAGCGCATACCCCGCTCCGATCCGCGTGGTCGCGCGCAGGGTAATCGGTTCGAAGAACTCGCCCAATCGCTTGTCGGCGTAAGGCGAGAACACGCTCTTGAACCGGCAGTTCATGGACCAGCGCGTTTCCCCCTCGCCGTTGATCCGGTTGCCGTGCATCAAAGTCGGCGTGAAAATCAGGACGTTGCCGAACGGCACGTCCATCCATCGCAAATCCGGCTCGATCGTCCGGAACAATTCCTCGCTGCTGTGGCCGAGTTCCGCGAATCGGGCTGCGGCGGCGGCGTTCGCGGCGGGTGGCAGGAGATACATGCTCTTGGTCTTGCGGCAATCTACCATGGGCAGCCACATGACCACCTCGTAGGACGAATCGCCGTTCCAGATGTCCGAATGCACCGGCAGCAGCGAACTGCTGTCGTCCGGGAGCTGAACGCTGAAATTGACGCGAAGCTGCATCGCCAGTTCGTTGCCGACCAGGATTTCGAGTGTCCGGCGGGCCTGCGCAAAATACGCGGGCCGGAACCACGGCTCGGCGTTCATGCCCTCGAACACCGCAAGTCGCAGTTCATTCAGGCGCGTCGTGTCGACATGTTCGTGAATCCGATCAAGAAAAGTCCCGACGTCCCTCGGGAGCGCGAGACCCAGCTTGGCCGACGCGATAGCGGCGGCACGTGCTCGGATGCGCTCCAAATCGGCCGGCGCCTCGGCCGGCACTACGACGCAGCCATCGGCCAGAAACCGCTCCGACAGGGCCGCTTCGTTGGTGGGCAGAAACGCGCTCACGGCGTCAAGCGACCTTGGCCACGAGCGCACCCGCGACCGAATCGGCTATTCCTTCGGGCGATAGACCGAAATCCGCCAGCAACTGGTCCTGGTTCCCGTAATGCTCGGTGAAGACGTCGGGAATGCCGAGCCGTACTAGACGGTTGCGCATGCCCGTGTCGGCGATCAGTTCGGCCAATGCCCCGCCCAAACCGCCAACAAGGGTGTGTTCCTCGACGCTGATCGCCGGAATGCCCGATGACAACGCGTCCAAGATCGCTTCCCGATCGAGCGGCTTGACCGTGTGCGCGTGGATCACTCCGGCCGCGATCCCGCGTTCGGTCAGAATGTCGGAGGCGCGCAGGCAACGTTCGGTCATGACGCCGGTCGAGATGAGGACGACATCGCCGGGCTTCCGGGCCACGATCGCCCGGCCGATGACAAAACCATGCCGCGCGTCGGACACCACCGGATCTCCGCCCTTGCCCAGGCGGATGTAGATGGGGCCCGGCCAGTCGAGAGTTTCCGGCATGAACCGGCGCATTTCCTCGGCATCGACCGGCGCGATGACGGTCATGTTAGGCAGCGCCCGCATGATCGCCATGTCTTCGATCGCGAGATGAGTCGGTCCAAGCGGCGCATAGACCAGACCGCCGCCGTTGGCAATCAGCCGCACCGGCAACCGATGCAGGCAAAGATCGATCGCGACCTGTTCGTAGCAGCGCCGGGTCAGGAAAGTTGCGATGGTGTTGACGTAGGGTATGAATCCGTCCATCGCCAGGCCCGCCGCCATACCAATGACATTGGCTTCGCACACGCCTTCCATGAAGAAGCGTTCCGGCATCTCTTGCTTCATCTTGTCGAGTGTGCCGGGGCCAAGATCGGATCCGATGAACACGACGCGCGGATCGCGCTTGGCCAGCTCGTAGACCATGTTGAGGCAGGTTTGTCGCATCAAATATCCTTCAAGGCTTCGTACATCGCAGCGATCTGGTCTGCCGACAGCTTGTTCTTGTGATGCCAAGCAGGGTCGTTCTCGGCGAAGGGAATACCCTTCCCCTTGATCGTATGGCACACGAGCGCGAGCGGCCGTTCGTCACCGGGCACCGGCACCAGCGCCGTGCGGATTGCGGCGACATCGTGACCATCGACGTCCAGCGCGCGAAATCCGAATGCACGCCACTTTTCAGCCAGCGGATCGAGCGGTTGTACTTCCGAAGTGAACCCGTAGGATTGGATCTTGTTGTAATCCACGATCGCGGTCAGACACGATAGCCGATGCTTGGACGCGCACATCGCCGCTTCCCAAACCGAACCTTCGTTGATCTCGCCGTCGCCCATGATGACAAACACACGCATGTCCCGACCCTTGATCCGTGCCGCCAGCGCCATCCCGATGCCGATAGAGAGTCCGTGTCCGAGCGCCCCGGTGGAAGCCTCAACGCCCGGAACTTTACCCGCTTCCGGGTGGCCGCCGAGGATGCTGTCGTGGCGGCAAAATGTTTCCAGCTCGGCGTCAGAAAAAAAGCCTTTGTCGGCGAGGATAGCGTAGAGGGCGAGACAGCCATGCCCTTTGCTAAGGATGAATCGGTCGCGTTCTGCCCATAATGGATCTGCAGGGCGGAACCGCAATATATCGTCGTAAAGGACGCGCAGAATTTCGATCGGCGACATCGACGATCCGATGTGCCCGCGCCCTCCGCCCTCGAGCGCGCGAACCACGAGGCGGCGCAAATGACGCGAGCGCGCGTCCAGCACCGACGAGGTGTCACTGTGGGGAACCTTAGGAGCGGAGATTTTGGACAACGGCGTCGTCATGGGTCAATCGTTTCAGAAGATCTCGGCTTTTAACCAGTTGACGGGATTGTGCAACGGCGGCATCGGATTCACCCGCGTGCTGGCGGCGTGCCCATTTCTCGGGCAGAAATTCGTTCAATAGGATCGCGCACCACCGCAGACCAAACAATGGATAAAGCACGCGCAACCGCGACGTCAGGGAAGAATCGTCGCCGAACAGCGTCCGCGCGCCGGCAAGAAACCGAAGCTTCGATTCGACCGACAGCGTCATTCCCGGATGCAGCAGCATATCGCAGATCAGCTTCGCCGGATCGTCCCAGCCGAAATATTCGAAGTCGAGAAAAGCGAGGCTGTCGTCGGGACGACGCAAGGCGTTGTGAAAGCCGAAATCGGATGGGCTCAGAATACGAAGGCCTGTATCCAGATCGGCGTCCCATGCAATTCCGAACCGGCCGAAAGCATCCCGCGCCGCGGCCGCGAAATCCCGGCACGCCGGCAGCAGGTCATTCGCCAGGAATTTGGCTAGAGCCGGCCGGTCGCCGCCGACGTCGGCGAGACGGGAGTGGCGGTACTGCACCTGGCGCTCCAGTTCGGCCGCCGACAGGCAGGCCTCCGATGCGGCAGCCAAGGTCCGCGCCGACGGATGGCGGCGCGCGATATGGAGGCGCCCGAGGAACGCCAGCGCGGCATCGATATCCGTGTCCCGGGCGGTCGCGACCGGCTCGCCGTCGATCCATTCCAGCAGGGCCGCATTACGATTCCGGTCGGCAGCGACCACGCCCGGCACCTGATCAATGCCGTGGTCGCGCATGAATCCAAGCGCATCGATTTCAGCGCCCAGCCGATCGCGCGCGTCCTCGGTCCGGGATGGATATATCTTCATGGCAAAACGGCCGGACGCCGTTGCAATCCTGAAGACCCGACTGTTGCCGCCCCGGCGGACAGGGAGCATATCGCGGACCGACTCCCCGGCAAGCGCCTCGGCGAGCGCGCGGACGGGATCGGCACGATCAATGGCCAAAGATGGCGTCGCCAATCGCGTTCCAATCGGAAAGCGCGAGGTAGGGTCCAGGTTCGGCCGCGCGGCCATTCGTGAACAATATTCCCCGCGTCGCCGGCGGAAAGGACGGTTCGCGAAAGACTTCCGCCAGATCGTCGACAAAATGCGAACAGGAAAGTGCGGCGATCCGGTCGACTTTTGTGACGCGATCGCTTTCGAAGAAGACATTCTCGCGCGAGAGGCCGATATCATCGGAATCGAAAAAGCCCTTGCCTTCCATCCAGGCCCACGCAGCGTCGCGCAGGTCGATCTTGGAATCGTCGAAGTGTCCGTATCGCGTCTTATGGCTCACGATGAACAGGGCTACGCCGGCCTTGCGGCATCGGGTAAAGAACCCACACACACCGTCGATCAGACGCGCCTTATGCATCAACGCGCCGTAGACCCGGCCCTGCAGGCGCATCCAATCGGCCTCGCCATCCGGACGGGACCGGCAGAATGCGCGAACGTCCCGCTTGTCGCCCCGGAATTCGGGGGCAACGAGTCCCGTTTCGCGCGCCGCATCGGCGAATACTTCGTCGTATCCGGCAAGCGTGTTGTCGAAGTCGACGCCGATACGCAATGCCGTCACGTCAGCTTAACCTGCTGCATCAACTTGATGTTAAAATACTTCGGATTGTTCATCGGATCGCTAAGCTTGCCCGTCTTGAACGCATCGACAAGGTCGCGCACGGCGTCCTCGATGCTGTGCTGCAGTTCGAAGCCAATGTCCGCCTGCATTTTCTTGCCGGATACGTGATACGACCGGGGATCGTTCGTCGGCACGATCTCGATCTCTACGTGGGAACCGACGACTTTCTTCACGATCTCGGCAAGCTGCAGGATCGGATAGTTCGTGTCTCCCGCGTTCCATATCTTGCCGTCTATTTTCTCGTCCGGCTGCTGCAGCAGGTGCAGATACACCCGGCACATGTCGGTGATGTGGATGTTGGGGCGCTTCTGGGTGCCGCCAGTGACGCGAATCTTGCCGTTATGGTACGCCTGATTCGCGAAGATGTTGACGACCACGTCCAATCGTTGGCGCGGCGCGTATCCACAAACCGTCGAGGGACGGACGGTGCAGACGGTGAATCCCGGCGCGCGCTCCTCGTTCAATTCCTTTTCGCACAGCGCCTTAAACTTGGAATAATCGGTTAAGGGTTCGAGCGGCAGACCCTCGTGCACCTCGGGATCGTCCTTGATACCGTAGACGCTAGACGACGATGCGTAGATGAATCGCTTTGCGCCGGCCGCCTTCGCCGCACGCACCAACGGGCGGAACGCGTCGTAATTGATGGACTTTCCCAGACTGGGGTCCAGGTCGTAGCTCGGATCGTTGGAGATGCAGGCGAGATGGATAACGCAGTCGCACCCCGTAAGGGCGTCGGCCACGGTTTGCGGGGCGCGCAGGTCTCCCTTAACCTCTCGCAGGCCGGAAGCGCCCCGCAAGGCGGCAAAAGTATCATCCCCATAGAGATAAAGGTCGAGAACCGTGACTTTGTGGCCGCCGGCCAGCAGCATGGGAACCAGGGCGGAACCAACGTAGCCCGCGCCGCCTGTGACTAGGATATTCCATTTCTTCATGTCGGATGACTTCGTTCGGATGCCATTATTTATTTCAATAGTGTCGTGACGAATTTACGCAATGGAACCTTTTCGACAGACGCTCGGTGCCCGACGATGCCCACTTTCATCGCACCGGCGGCGTTGCCGATGAATCCGATCTGTTCCATGGTGGCGCCAGCGGCCGCGAAAGGGGATGTAATGGCGAGAAACGCGTCGCCCGCGCCGACCGTATCGACGATTGTTTTGGTGAACGCTGGTACACGCCTAACACCCTCCTCCTTGCTCCAGGCACAGCACCCAGCGGCGCCGTGTGTGACAACGATGCGGGCGCAGTCCACGCGCACGGGAAGATTTTCCGCCGTCAGCGTCTCGATGTCGGAATACTTGTCGCCGACCGCCAGACGAGCCTCCGGTGCGTCAATGCAGACGTAATCGGCGTGCGGATACTTGGTGATAAGATTGAATCCGAGGTTGCCGCTATTCGTCTGGGTATTCACGGCCAGGAACCGTGCATGGGCGCAAAGAGTCTCGACCGTCGAAGGGCCAATGGCGCCGTGACCGAAGTCGGTGACGATCACAACGTCGGCATGCCCCGCCAAGCGGCGGACGTGGTCGTCAACCAGATCGCTTTCGGTTTTGTCGAGCGGCCGGTCATTCATGTAATAGACTTCGAACAGCTTGCGGAAGTACCCCGGATCGACAAACCGGCGTTTCCGTGTGGTCGGCCGCCCCGCCGCCCGGACGACGTGCAAGGAAACATTGGGCTTGAGATAGCCGCGAATGAGGCCCTCACGCGGATCGTCGTCGCCCAGGACCGTGACGACATCGACTTCGCTACAGATGTTGGCGACGTGGTTGGCGGCAGCAATAATGCCGCCCCCGAACGTTTCTATGTTGATATGGCGGGTAGCGATGATGTTTTCCTTCGCCGATTTTCCCAGCGCCTCGATATATTCGTACTCGTCGATGATCGTATCGCCGACAAGCAAGACCCGAAATGCTTCGACTTTCTTAAGGAGAGCGGCGATATCGGACTCCGAAGTCCTTTCCCGAAACGAATTCAGAAAATCGCGGAGCGGCGGATCGTAAACGTCCAGATAACGATTGATGATCGACGACGAGCTGAAGGTGATGTCTCTGGTCAGGACTAGGCGACCGCCATGTTCTTCCACCGCGCGCTGTTCGGAAGCGATCTTGCCGGTGACGTCTTCTTCGGGATTCTCGTAGTCCGATCCCTTGACATAGACGTCGGGCTTGACCGTGTCGAGGATGGGTTCGGCGCTCGGCGCGTGATTGATCGCCACCCAGCGCACGCAGGAGAACCCGGCGATCATCTCCGCACGCATGTCTTCGCCGAAGATCGGCCGACCGGGCCCCTTGTTGACGAAGCGGTCGGCGGTGATGGTCACGACAAGGACGTCGCCTTCACGGGCGGCAGCCTCGAGATGGCGCAGGTGCCCAGGATGGACGAGATCAAAGACGCCGTGGCAGAGTGCGATGGTTTTCCCGCTTGACCGTTCGGTTTCGGCCAGCGCGGCCAGTTCGACGATCGTCTTAATCTTGTCCCGGGCGGACGCGGCGGCAACGGTCACGAGTGGCTTCCCTTCCCCAGATATTTGAACCAGTCGGCCGTGGCGATCTTGATGGATTCGGGGGTCCAGACCGGCGCCGAGCGCCAGCCGTCGATGTGATCGAGAAGCACGCGCACGCCGTCCTCGAGCGAAGTCTTCGGCCGCCAGCCGAGCTTGCGCTTGATTTTTGTGATATCCGCCCACGTGCAATCCGGCTCGCCCGGGCGTTTCGGAATGTGGACCTTCTCGCCGCCGAGCAGTTCGACGATACGGTTGACGCTGTACGTTCCGTCGGATCCGACGTTCATTGCTTCGCCCGCGATGTCGGATTGCGCGGCTGCAATGAAGGCGTCCGCGACGTCGCCGACGTAGGTAAAATCCCGGGTCTGGCTTCCGTCACCCACGATGGTGAACGGCTTGCTGGAGAGCTTCTGAGCGAGAAAGACCCCGAACATGGCGCCGTAGGCGCCGGTTGTGCGGTGGCGCGGGCCGTAGACATTGAACAGGCGGAGGGCGACGACCGGCATATCGTATGTCCGCCCCCAATGCAGGACATACTGTTCGCCGACCCATTTGGTCAGCGCGTAAGGATACATAGGCCGCGGCGGCGCCGTTTCCGGCGTGGGATAGATGTCGGGAATGCCATAGCACGAAGATGACGCCGCGTAGACGAACCGCTTCACGGTGACGGCGCGGCTCGCTTCCATGACGGCGATCGTGCCGTCTACGTTGGCTCGATGATAGGGAATCGGATTTCGGATCGAAGGCACGATGTCGGCCAGCGCCGCCAGATGAAACACCCAATCCGCGCCGTCGAACAGAGGCGCGAGCGCTCCGGCGCCCGCCACGTCCAGCACATGGATCGAAAGGCGCGGGTTCTCGGCGTGATGTGCGAGGTTGTCGCGATGGCCGCACGCGAAATTGTCGATGACGGCGACGCTGTGCCCGTCGGCAAGAAGCCGATCGACCAGATGACTGCCGATGAATCCGGCGCCGCCGGTGACAACGGTTTTCATAGACTTGCAATCAATCGTGGAAGAGGTGTGGACGCCGATTACAGGTTCTGCTGGCCGGGCTTGCTGAGGCCCTGCACGTCATAACAGGTGCGGCAAAGGGGCAATTCGTCGTGCCGCATGTCGGCAAGCACGGCCCGGTAACCGTTGAGTTCCGCAGACTTCCATATGTCGTCCAAGGATTGATTCCGCACGTCGCCGATGAGCATTATTTTATCCGAATCCCCGCAACAGGCCGAAACTGTGCCGTCCCAGTTGATCGACAGCTTGTCGAAAACCTCGGGACACTCGGGGTGCTCCTTGACAATGCTCTCCTGCTCTTTCAGCCACTTAAGCGTTTCGAGTTCGTGCGGGCGCAAGCGGACGGCGTTTAGGTCAAGGTGTTCCAAGACCGTCCGGCCGACGCCGACCTTGTCCGCCAAGGGGTCCATCAAATTCCGGAAAGAGTCGATCTGCTCCGTCGTTTCATAAGTGATCGACGTCGACACCTGGATGAAGGGCTTCGGGCGGTCGCCGCGAATCCGGACGAATAAACGAATCGTATCGACCAACTGAGCGAAGAAATCCGTGTTGCGCATTTGATTGTAACTCTCGCGGTCGACGCCCTGGAACGAAAATTTCAGGCTGTCGAGCGGGATATCGCACAGAGCCCGGATGTTCTCCTCGGTGAAGTAACTGCCGTTGGAATTGATGTGCAGCATCGATCCCTGCGCATGAGCGGCCGCCAGGAAATCGATGATCTTCGGATGCATCATCGGCTCGCCCCAGCGGATAAACCGCAACGGGGTTTTATGGGGGCGTATCTCGTCGAGGATGCGCTGGAAAACCTCGTCCTCCATGAAGCCCTTTTCACGCTTCTGGGAGAACGTTCCGGTCGGACACATCAGGCAGCGAAAGTTGCACGTGTTCGTCATTTCCACGTCGATCAAGCGTGGAAAGGAAGGGAGATTGGCGAGCTTTTCCTTCGAGTTCCCGGCGTTGCAGTGGCGATAGATCGAGTCGAACGGGTCGGCGCGCTTTGCGGTGGGAAGGGCGGGCGAGGACTGGACCGTGCTCATAAAATTATTACTCCCCTGCCAACGCCAACGGATTGGCGATGGGGCGATAAAGCGTTGAAGGGACTCCATCCGGAATTCTGTGGTGCGCACGCCAAGCTTTCTCATGGGCGTCTATCCGCCTGTGATCGAAGCTCAGCATCAATTCGCGGAGTCCGATAAGCTCGACCGCGGTGAAGTTGTGCGAAATGACCGCGCTGATCTTGCTGGCATCGCCGAGGTCCAGAATGAACGCTTCGAGATCGCCGCCGTACTGGGATTCGATTTCCTTGCGATAGACCGTGAACCACTCCGAACCGGGATACGGCGTCGCAAAGTGCGGCTTGACGACGATGCCGAGTTTTTCCCATGCGGCGATGTTCATGCGGATCGAATCAAAGTCTTCGTTGGGAAACCCGATGATCTGGTTCGGTACGGGACGGATCCCCGCGTCGAGGGTCCAGAAGAAGCTGCGCATGTTGGTTTCGGGCGTGGCGCCCTTGCCGATGGTTTTCATCACATGGGGCGCGAACGATTCATATCCGTAAACCAGATGCGAGCAGCCGGCCGCGCGCATGGTCTTAAGGATTTCCGGCGTGCACAAGGTTGCGTGGCTGGTCCCACTCCAGCGTACGCCGTCCCACGTACCGTCCGGGTGGGTCTTCGGGGCGAGACCGTTTTCGTGCCACAGGCGGCAAATCTCCTTAAGCCACGTCCGGCCCGATGACTTATCCATGGTCATCATGTTTTCGTCGAGGAAAACGACGAAGTTGATCTTGTAGGTTTCGTAAAGATGGCGAACCAGCCGGACCACGTAGGTCGGGCTGTGATAACGGATCGTGCGCGTATAGGTGCCGGGATTGTCGAAGGCGACATTGACTTCGCCCATTTCGTCGGTTTCGTAGCGCATGTCCCCGGCAATGCCGAGGTGGTAGCAATACCGGCAGATCAACGAGCAGCCGTAACTCATGTTGATGTCGAGGCGGCGGCTCGCAAGCATCCCTTCCTCGGAAAAAAGCGCCGCGCTGTTTGGAAAATAAATCTCTTCCAACGGAAACAAGTCCCAGGCCGGATACGGAAGGGAATCAAGATCGTGCAGTAAGGTGCGCGGCGCAGAGAAAACCAGCGACCCATCGGCATCCCGGGAAATAGTGCCAGGAATCTTGGTCCAGTCGGTCTTGTCCTCGTCGACCATTGCAAGAATATCGGGGAAGGTGACGAATGCCTCACCGACCACGCCGACATCGACCTCGGGAAGCCACGTCATCATTTCGCGCGGCAGTGACGTCAGAACGCCGC
>CAZDFF010000101.1:0-11792 GCA_964504425.1 uncultured Hyphomicrobiales bacterium | reverse complement strand
GTCGTCTGCGAAGGCGTGATGGGCCTGTTCGACGGCGCGACGGCGACCGCGGGATCGACCGCCGATCTGGCGCTCGCGACCGGATGGCCCGTCGTCATGGTGATCGACGTTCGCGCCCAAGGCGCTTCGGCCGCCGCCGTGCTCGGCGGCTTCGCCCGCCACCGCCCCGGCGTCGACGTCGCCGGCGTCGTTTTCAATCGAGTCGGCAGCCCACGTCACGCCGAACAAATCCGCGACGCCTGCCGCCATGCCGTGCCGCACATTCCGATCCTGGGCTTCCTGCCCCGCGCCGGCGATCTGGCGCTGCCGGAACGGCACCTGGGACTGGTGCAGGCGGGCGAGCATGCCGGCCTGTCCGCGTTTCTCGACAAAGCAGCCGCATTGATCGCCGAGCACGTCGACTGGCGGGCGATTGCACAAATTGCGAAACCGGCGAAGGCGACGGGCACATCGCCACGGCCGCTTAAACCCTTCGGGCAACGGATCGCCGTTGCCCGCGACAACGCCTTCGCGTTCGCCTATCCGCTGACGCTCGAGGGCTGGCGGACGGCTGGTGCCGAACCGACGTTCTTTTCGCCGCTCACCGACGAAGCGCCCCCGTCCACTGCGGATGCCGTCTATCTGCCGGGCGGGTATCCGGAGCTTTACGCGGGAAAGCTTGCCGAAAACGAAAACTTCCTGGGCGGCCTTCGCGCGGCGGCGGATCGTGGCGCGGCCATCGTCGGCGAATGCGGCGGCTACATGGTGCTGGGCAAGGGGCTTGTCGACGCGAATGGAAAGCGCCACGCCATGGCCGGGCTGCTGCCGGTCGAAACGTCGTTCGCGAAACCGAAGCTGCACCTCGGCTACCGCGCGGCGACGCTTGTCGCCGACGGACCGCTCGGCGAGGCGGGCGACGACTTCCGCGGTCACGAGTTCCATTACGCCGAGACCGTGAGCGAAGGCCCGGGCACGGCGTTGTTCCGCTGCCGAGACGCGACCGGCAAGGACATCGGCACCATGGGCCTCGTCGCCGGGAATGTCGCTGGATCGTTCGTGCACCTGATCGACAGGGCCGACGCATGAACGAACCGGGCGTTCCCTTCTGGAAGCGAAAGACCCTGCGGCAGATGACGACGGCCGAATGGGAATCCCTATGCGACGGCTGCGCGCGATGCTGCCTGAACAAATTCGACGACCCGGAGACAGGGCGAACGGTCTTCACTGATGTCGCCTGCCGGCTGCTCGACCCCAAAACGTGTCGCTGTGCCAGCTACGCGGATCGGCAACGGTACGAACCGACATGCCGCATCCTGCGCCCCGACAACGTCGCCGCCATCGACTGGCTGCCCGCGACCTGCGCCTACCGGCTGATCGCCGAGGGCCAGGACCTGCCATGGTGGCACCCCCTGGTATCGGGCACCCGGGAGACGGTCGAGGCCGCCGGCATCTCGGTCAAGGGCCGCACGGTATCGGAACGGGACGTCGCCGACATCCGAACCCGGGCCGTCGACTGGCTCGAATAGCCGATTATTTACATTGCCCTCGGGACGCGCTACCGAGTACCCGGAAAGACCCTTTGCGAGGCAGAGGAATTGCCCACCAAACCGAGCCCGAAAGCCCCCGTTACCGTTCCGGAACCGGCCGCCGAAGCGCCGTTTTGGAAGGCCAAGACGCTCGCCGAAATGAAGGCGGACGAATGGGAGTCCCTGTGCGACGGCTGCGGCCGGTGCTGCCTGCACAAGCTCGAGGACCCGGATAGCGGCGAGATCAGCTTTACCCGCGTCGCCTGCCGGCTGCTGGACACCAAATCGTGCCGCTGTTCGGACTACATGAACCGCAAGAAGCGGGTTCACGACTGCGAACTGCTGACCCCGGCGAAGATCGCCATGTTCAGATGGCTACCGTCGACCTGCGCCTACCGGTTGCTGTCGGAAGGAAAGGATCTTTTCCCGTGGCATCCGCTGGTATCCGGCGATCCGGACACGGTGCATAAGGCCGGCATTTCCGTGCGTGGCCGCGCCATCGCCGAACGCAAGGCCGGCAACATCGAAAACCACATCGTCGATTGGCCGAAATAAACCTGACGCATTCTCAAGGAGAGAAAGCCGTGATCAAAGGCAACCTGAAAGGCGTATTCGCCGCCGCGCTGACCCCGTTAAAGGCGGACCTGACGCCCGACGACCAGAAGCTTGTCAGTCATGGGCGCTGGCTTTTGGCGAACGGTTGCGACGGGCTGGCGATTCTCGGCACCACCGGCGAGGCCAATTCCTTCTGCCTGAAGGAGCGCATCCGCATCATCGAAACCATGGTCGAGGCCGGCATTCCCGGCGGCGTCCTGATGCCGGGGACCGGCTGCTGTTCGATCACCGACGCGGTCACGCTGACGCAGGTCGCCGTGCGCGCGGGCGCGGGCGGCGTCCTGATGCTGCCGCCGTTTTATTATAAAAACGTCAGCGACCAAGGCCTGTGCGACTTTTTCTCCAACGTGATCCAGCAGGTCGGGGACGCGCGGCTGAAGATCTACCTCTATCATTTCCCGCAGATGTCGGCGACGCCGGTCAGCATGAACCTGATCGAAATGCTGGTGAAGAAATATCCCGACACGGTGGTCGGCATGAAGGACAGCTCCGGCGATTTCGAGAACATGAAGGCGGCGGCCAAGAACTTCCCGGGCTTCGCCGGCTTCCCCGGCGCCGACGACCTGCTGCTGCCGATGCTGAAGGAGGGCGGCGCCGGATGCATCACCGCCTGTGCCAACGTCGCCAGCAAGCATGCGGGCGACGTGTGGCGCGCCTTCCATGCCAAGAAGGACGCGACGGACGCGCACGAGAAACTGGTGGCCGTGCGCAAGGCGTTCCAAAAGTATCCGCTGTCGGCCGCCTTGAAGGCCACGATGGCCGACATCACCGGCGACGACACGTGGCTGACGGTCCGCCCGCCGCTGGTCACGCTCGACAAGGCAAAGCAGAAGCAACTGTTCGACGAATTGAAGGCGATCGGGTTCGCATTACCGAAGGCTGCATGATCCGACTACCCTGGCGCCGCTCCGGAAAACGCACGCTCGCCGGCGAGACCACGCTGGAAATCGGCGGCCGATCGGTGCCCTTGCGCATCAAGCGCGACGGACGGGCTCGGCGCCTGACGCTACGCATCGATACCATGAGCGACGCCGCCGTGGTGACCCTGCCGCCGTGGGTCCCGGTGCGCGAGGGCATGGACCTGGCGATCGGCGAAGCATCGTGGATATTAGCCAAGCTTGACGCGCGACCGGTCCGGGTCGCGTTCGTCGACGGCGCCGCAATTCCGATTCTGGGCGTACCGCATCGCATCGTCCATCGTCCGGACCGTAGCGGCGGTGTCCGGATCGAAGACGGAATTGTCTCGGTCACGGGCCGGCCGGAGCACCTTGCGAGGCGCGTCGCCGATTGCCTGAGGCGCGAGGCGAGAAGGCATATTGCCCGCCGCGCCGAAGAAAAGGCGGCACGCCTTGGATGCCGCCACGGGCGAATTTCCATTCGCGATACCACGACGCTGTGGGGATCGTGCTCGCCCAAGGGCGATCTTTCGTTCTGCTGGCGTCTTGTGATGGCGCCGGAGTTTGTTCTCGATTACGTCGTCGCTCACGAGGTCGCGCACCTCAAAAATCGCACGCATGGCCCTGGGTTTTGGAAGATCGTTCAGGAATTGACCGACGATACCGGTGCGGCCCGCAGGTGGCTATCCACGGAAGGCGAATCGCTGCACCGATACGGTTGAAACCCGCCATCGCCGGACATTGAACGCAAGGTTCGGATAGATTTTCCGATCGGGAGACGTATCTTCGTCCCATGGAAAGCAGAACCGGAACCATCGACGATATCGACGACGCGCGCTGGCGGGCGGTATCGGTTCGCGATCGGGCCCAAGACGGTAATTTCGTCTACGCGGTTTCCTCGACCGGGGTCTATTGCAAGCCATCGTGCCCGTCCCGGCGACCGCTGCGGGATCGAGTATCTTTTTTCGCGAATCCCGCTGAAGCGGAAGCAGCCGGGTTCCGCGCCTGCAAGCGCTGCCGCCCGGATACGCCCGCCAAGGACCCGGCGCATGTCGCCATCGAACGCGCCTGCCGCCACATCGAGGATGCCGAAACGGCGCCGACGCTCGTGCGTTTATCTCCCGTCACCGGCCTGAGCCCTCATCATCTTCAACGCACGTTCAAACGCATTGTCGGCGTCTCGCCGAAACAATATTGGGATGCCGTGCGACAACGGCGCCTGAAAGACGCCTTGCGCCAGGGCGAACCGGTGTCCTCGGCGATCTACGGCGCCGGCTTCGGTTCGCCCAGCCGGGTCTACGAAAGTGCCGGCGAGCGACTCGGCATGTCGCCCGCGTCTTATGCCAAGGGTGGGCGCGGCGCCGACGTGGCATTCACCGTCGCGGCTTCGACATTCGGGCGCGTACTGGTCGCCGCGACGACCCATGGAATTGTCGCTGTGGCCCTTGGCAATGATGACCGCACTCTCGAACGGGATTTGCGTCGAACTTTGCCCCAAGCGGCGATCCGGCGCGACGATGGAGCCCTCGGCGGCCGCGTGGTAGCGGTGCTGGCCTGCATCGAAGACGGATCGACCCGATCACTGGCGCTCGACGTCCACGCGACGGCCTTTCAATGGCAAGTTTGGCGGCGCCTCACCGCGATCCCCCGAGGCGAAACCCGGCACTATGCCGATATCGCGGCGCAACTGGGCCGGCCCAAGGCCGCTCGCGCGGTAGCGCGCGCGTGTGCGTCGAATCCGATCGCGGTCGTCATCCCGTGCCATCGCATCGTACCGTCAGCAGGCGGCGTCGGCGGATATCGCTGGGGACCAGAGCGCAAGAAATCGCTTTTGGCGATCGAGAAAAGAGAAACGGCAGCCAAAGGCACGAAACGGCGAGCGCGAACATAGGACCACCCGCGCCCGGCGCATCGTCACCTGTCGATTTTCACCCCGAACTGATACGAAGATTCGTTGCAAGGATGCAGCGCGTTCGTGAACACGGTCGTGTCGTTTTTCAAGACCGGCATTTCGCGAACGGCACGGAAGGTTTCCTTGTTCATGCCGAACGATTCCATGGCTTGGTCGAACAATTCGCTTTCGCCCGAGGTCATCCGCCCGTCCGTCACCATGAGATCGAACAAGTTCAGCAGAACGGCCGTCTTTTGCGCGTAAGTCAGCGACAGGTTCGCTTCGTGCAGAAAGTCGCCGAGAGGTTGGGCCTTGGTCCGGGCGAAGGCGCCTTCCGTCAACGCCTTCAAGGAATGATCGGTCAATTCGCCCCGCCGCACGTGCTTGTGAAATATCGATAGGAATTTCGCCCGTTCTTCGATGGCGTTGTCCCGATCGACGCCGATCATGTAGGCGAGCGCGGTCGCGAGATAAACAAGCGGCGACGAGGGCGACAGGGTCATGGAGATTCCAGCGCAGGCGGTACACGGCGAAGTTTAGACCACAGGCGAGGCCGTTGGCACCCTTCGCGTCGATCGGGCATTTCCGGCAAAGGGGAATACACGCCCATCGACAGCCTAGCCGTTCGGGTAGTATATTAGAACATTACATAAATCGGTTTTTCTTTTATTTTCAATCGAATACCAATACCCGGCAAAGACGAATAGCGGAGGAAATTCATGACCGTCCAATCGCTTTTGAAGAACGACCGCGCCAAAGTCATTACCTGCCGTCCCGACGACACCGTCGAACTCGTCGCACGGCTGCTGACCAAGAACCGGATCGGCGCGATGCCGGTGATCGACGCCAAGGGCAAGCTTGTCGGCGTCATTTCGGAACGCGACATCGTGCGCGGCCTGTCGGAAGCGCCCGCCAAGATCGCCGACCGACGGGTCAAGGAATTGATGACCGCCGACGTCGCCGTCTGCCGGCCGACCGATCACGTCAAGGACGTGATGGCGGTGATGGCGCGGCGTCACATCCGCCACCTTCCGGTGGTCGAAAACGGCGAACTGCGCGACATGCTGAGCCAGCGCGACGTGATGATCTCGCGGATCGAGCAGGCGGAACTGGAAGTCAACGTGCTGCGCGATTACGCCATCGCAACGGTGGGCGCGGCGCGAGGCTGAGCATCGTCAGCCGTCGGCGGCGATTTCCTGCGCTTTGATCGCGGCAGGGCCGGGCGTGCCGGCGCCGATTTGACGGCCGTCGAGCGAGACCAGCGCGCGCACGCCGAGGCTGTTGGTCAAAAATATTTCGCTCGCGGCGAGCAGATCGTCGGGCGTCAAGGGACGTTCATCCGTCGTCATCGAATCCATGACGAAGCGCCGCATGATACCCGGTAATGCGCCATCCGAGACCGGCGGCGTCGCGAGTCGTCCGCCGATGACCGCGAACAAATTCGACGAGGTCGCTTCGGCGACGAATCCCCGGGTATTCAATAGCACCGCGTCGTCCGTGCCGCGCTCGATGGCTTCCAGGCGCGCCAGAACGTTGTCGAGCGCGTTCAACGATTTGCAGGTGGAAAGCGGCGAGAATTCGTTGCGCCGGGTAACGGTCGCGATGACCGCCGAAACCGGATCGGACATGCGCGGCGGCCACGGCGAGGCGACGATGACCAACGTGGGCCTGGCGACCGGCGACGGCGGCAAGCCGCGCAGCCCGGGCCCCCGCGTCAAGGTCAGACGCAATACGCCTTGCTTCAAGCTGTTCGCCGCGATGGTTTCGTCCATGGCAGCGAGCAGATGGGCATCCGTAAACGAATGAACCAACGCGATGGTCTCGGCGCCGGCGCGCAGTCTTTGTATATGGGCCGCCGCTTTCAAAGGGATGCCGTGGCGAACGGCGACGGTTTCGTAAAGCCCGTCGCCCAACGTCAAGCCGCGATCGGTCGGATCGATCGCCGCTTCCGCATCCGCCACCAGCCTGCCGTTCAGGTAGATCACGGGTTTTCCACCCCTTCCGCGTCGAGGCTTCGCAACAGGGCGCCCGCCTTGACAATGGTCTCGTCGTATTCCGCCGCGGGGTCGCTGTCGGCGACGATGCCCCCGCCCGCCTGCGCGACCACGGTGCTGCCGCCGAGAACCAGCGTTCGGATCACGATATTCGACGTCATGCGTCCATCGAAGCCGATGGCGGCGATGGTACCGCAATAGGGGCCGCGACGCGACGGCTCCAATTCGGCGATGATTTCCATGGCACGTATTTTCGGCGCGCCGGTGATCGACCCCCCCGGGAAGGTCGCGCGCAACAGATCGACCGGCCCGAGCCCCGGCAACAGCCGACCTTCGACGACCGAAACCAGATGGTGCACGTTAGCGTAGGTTTCGAGCGCGAACAGCGCGGGCGTACGCACGCTGCCGATTCGCGACACACGCGACAGATCGTTGCGCAGCAGATCGACGATCATCAGGTTTTCGGCGCGATCCTTTTCGCTCGCCAGCAACTCCTTGGCCAGTGCTTCGTCTTCGGCTGGTGTCCCGCCCCGGCGCCGCGTGCCTTTGATCGGGCGCGTTTCGATCCGCCCATCCGCGTCGAGATCGAGAAAAAGTTCCGGCGAGGCCGAGAGAATCGTGCCCGCCGAACCGCAATTGAGATAGGCGGCAAAGGGCGCCGGGCTGAGATGCCGAAGCCGCCGATACAGCATGTACGGAGCCAGGCCCGGAGGCATGGCGGCCACGAATCGCTGCGACATGTTCGCCTGGAAGATATCGCCGGCACGGATGTATTCGACCACGCGGGCGATCATGGCTTCGAATGCCGGACGCGTCGTTTCGGCCCGCCAGTCGCCCCGCGCCGACCAATCGAGGGACGGCAAAGGCGGCGCAGCCGAAATAATGGCTGCCATCTTTCGCGCCCGGGCATCGGGTGATTCGCGACCCGGAACCGAATCGACGGCGACAATCCATGCCTTGCGTTCCCGTATATCGAATGCGGCGATCGTGTCGTAAATACCGAACACTGCTTCGGGGAAATCGAGACCGCTTGCCTTCGGCGACGGCAAGCGTTCAAGACGGCCGGCCGCCTCGTAACCGATGCAGCCGACGGCGCCGCCCTGAAACGGCGGCAGCCCGGGAATCGGCGGGCCGGCGACGATGCGGCCCAGTGCCCGCTCCAATGCGGCAAAAGGATCGGCACCGTCGGCACCGACGACATCGAACGGATCGGCGGCGATGTAGGCGTACCGTCCCCTGCCCTGCGAGGGATCGGCGGAGTCGAGGAGCGCCGAAACGGGATCGGCGGCGAACGGCTGGAACGCCCGAAGCGGTTCCACGTAGGAGATTTCAAGGGCGTGGCGGTCGGCAGACATGGCGGATCACGGTCCGGGCGCCGTCGAAACGCGCGCGGGATGCGCCGTCAGCCCGCGCGGGACGTGCAATTAGAACGAATCGGCGATGACACGGTCTGGCGGCTTGTGGCCGTCGGCGAAGGTCTTGATGTTGATCAGAACCTTTTCGCCCATGTCGACGCGTCCCTCGAGGGTCGCCGAGCCCATGTGCGGCAACAAAACGACGTTCCTGAGTTCCAGGAGCTTCGGATTGACGGCGGGTTCGTTTTCGAACACGTCGAGACCCGCGCCCGCGAGTTCGCCCGCGCGGAGCATCCGGGTCAGGGCCGGCTCGTCGATCACCTCGCCGCGCGCGGTGTTGACGATGTAGGCATGCGGCTGCAGCAGCTTGAGCCGCCGCGCCGACAGTAGATGGAAGGTCGCCGGCGTGTGCGGGCAGTTCACAGAAACGATGTCCATCCGCGCCAGCATCTGGTCCAGGCTTTCCCAATACGTGGCTTCGAGTTCCGACTCGATGCTTTCGTGAACCCGGCGCCGATTGTGATAATGAACCGAGAGCCCGAAGCCGCGCGCGCGACGCGCGACCGCTTGGCCGATCCGGCCCATGCCGATAATTCCCAGGCGCTTGCCGTAAATACGATGCCCCAGCATCCAGGTCGGCGACCAGCCCGGCCAGGACCCCGAACGCAGGACGCGTTCGCCCTCGGAGAGACGCCGGGGAACCGCCAGGATCAGGGCCATGGTCATGTCGGCCGTATCCTCGGTCAGGACGTCGGGCGTGTTGGTCACGGTGATGCCGCGCTGGCGCGCCGTCGCCAGGTCGATATGGTCGACGCCGGTGCCGTAATTGGCGATCAGACGCAGCTTTTCGCCGGCTTGCGAAAGCACGCTGGCGTCGATCCGGTCGGTCACGGTCGGGACCAAGACATCGGTCGTTTTGACCGCCTCGATCAGTTCGACCTTGGACATGGGCGAATCGTCCACGTTCAACTTGACGTTGAACAGTTCCATCATCCGCGTTTCGATGACGTCGGGCAGCTTGCGGGTGACGACGACCTTCGTCTTCTTGAACGGCATCCCATATCCTCCGGGGCGGGCCCACCCGACCGCGTGCCGGGAATTCCGCCGGCCTTCCGTCGCCCACGCACGCCATACCAACAAGGGGGCGGATTGTCCAGGGGCGGCGGCGCGAAAAGCTTGGGTTTGCGGGAGATTCGGCCCATCATTATAATGCGTTCGTCGTATTTTCGAGGCTCCGGACCCCATGCTTGACTGTAACCGACCGCCTTTTTGGGACGGCCTTGCCGTCGTGCTCGGGGTTCTGGCTCTGTGCGGCCTTTCGATGCTGGCCGCGCCGGCCGCCTTCGCCGAAGGCCCGGAGACGAGCGGCCTACCGCTGCCCCGGTTCGTTTCGCTTCGGGCGGGCGAGGTCAATATGCGCGCCGGCCCCGGCGTGCAGTATCCGGTCGAATGGGTTTATCAACGCCAGAACCTGCCGGTCGAGGTGATCGCCGAGTTCAAGACCTGGCGCAAGATCAGGGATTCACAGGGTACCCAAGGCTGGGTGCACCAAAGCATGCTGGGCAACCGCCGCACCGTGATCGTGACCGGCGGTATGAGGATCATGCGGGACGGTCCCGACGCCAAGTCCCGCGCCGTCGCCTACCTGGAACCGGGCGTGGTGGCGACGCTCATGAGCTGCCCCGAAAGCACGGGATGGTGCCGCATCGAGACCGCCGGAATCGAGGGCTGGCTGCGGCGCGTCGACTTCTGGGGCACGCTCAAGGACGAAGTGATGGAACAGCGCCGCGGATCGCGGACCGCCAAGCGCTGATCGCGGCTTCGATCAATCGTCGAAATCGCCGGCCAACGACGCACGCATGGCTTCGGGCATGATCGCCACATGGCCGTAATTGGGGTGGTCGATCGAGATCGCCACGCGCTGACCCGGCTTCCGGAATTTCTCGATCTGCTTGGCGGTAAACGGAAACAACAGGAAGTGCACGGAGGACGTCTTGCCCTCGTCCGTCGTGCGCTCCTCGTCGCCTTCGGAAACCGCCTTCACGCTTTCTCCGTCGAAGGAAATGGAGATGGTTTCCTCGATGCCGCCCAGGCGCATGAGCTCGCGCGCGCGACGCGCGGCGTCTTCGATCTCGATCATGAAGGTCACGGCCAGGTTTCGGCCTTTCGGGATCATCGGATTGTAGGCCGCGAGTTCGTCGGCGATCTGATCCTCGCCGCCTTTTTCGATGTACAGCATCTCGTGAACCTGATGGCACATCGTTTCGAAGTTTTCGAAATAGAACGTCGCGTCGGGACCGACCGAGATGCGCCGGTTCTTCTTCATTTCGGTCACGGCCCGTCGCCGTTCGGCGCGTATCGCGGCATAGGCCGCGCGGTCCATGATATCGGTGCGGGTGATTTCGTGTTTGGGCATCATTCTTCTCCTCCTGGACCCATTAAAATCCATAGGCCTTGGCGAAAAGTTCGATCGGGTGCTGCGAGGGCCGAATCGCGGTCGTGTCCTCGCCCAGTTTTTCGATTCCCTGGACGATGTGATCGCGGGCCAGCGGACATTCGGAAACGATGTACGCGGATTTTTCCTTGGCGGCCTGCCGCGCCACGGGCTTGCCGATCTTCAGGCCGACCTCGAACGTTTCCTTCAGGACGCCCCACGAACCGCCGTGACCCGAGCAGCGCTCGATCACCTGGATCTTGGTTTCCGGCAGAAGACGCAGCAATTCGGCGGCTTTTTGGCCCATGTTCTGGGCTCGGGCGTGGCACGCGATATGGACCGTGACGCCGCCGTCCAGAGGCGTCAGACCGGGAGCCAGGCCTTCCTTCTTGGCGATGTCGACGACGTACTGGCTGACGTCGAACGTCGCCTTGGAAAGCCGCTGGACCGCCGGATCGTCCGGCACGATCAGGGGCCATTCGAATTTCAGCATCAAACTGCACGACGGCACCAGGGAGACGACGTCGTAGCCTTTTTCGATCCATGGGCCGAGCGCGGCGGCGACTTTCCTTGCCGCGTCGGCGACGCGGCCGATATCGCCCTGCTCCAACTGCGGCATGCCGCAGCATTCGGGGTAGACCACTTCGGTTTCGACGCCGTTCTTCGCCAGGATCGAAAGCGTCGACATGCCGATTCCCGGGCTGTTGTAGTTCGCGAAACAGGTGGCGTAAATCACCGCCTTTCGCCCGAACGCCGGCGCGTCCTTATTGACCGGCGGCTTTCCCGCCGCCGCCAGGTCGGTGAAGGGCGTCGGCGCGAACGTCGGAAGATGCGCGTCGCGGTGCACGCCGGCAACGGCTTCCATCACCGGGCGCGTCAATGCATTGCCGCATTTCGTCGCCCAGTTGGCGACGCCGGAAACCGAACAGCCGAGTCGGCCGTTGCGGTCGGTTTCGGTGAGCTGGCGATGGGCGAACTTGACCTTGCCCTTCTTCGCTTCGACGGCGCGATAGCGCAGCATCAGATGCGGAAAGTCGAGATTGAATGCGTGCGGCGGCACGTAGGGACACTTGGTCATGAAGCACATGTCGCAGAGCGTGCA
>CAZDFF010000100.1:0-11919 GCA_964504425.1 uncultured Hyphomicrobiales bacterium | reverse complement strand
CCTCGATGGGCGGCAGTTTCGGAAATCCCTGGCGGCGATCGAGCGCGCGCAGGTCCTTCGTCATCGCGCTTTCCGGTACGACGGTCACGGCGAGGCCCGCCATGACCGCGCTGTCGCGCCCGTCGCGACTGGCGCTGTTGTAGGCGTGGCGCCACCGACGGCCCAGGCGGTCGAGCGCATCCAAGGCCGCCTGGCGATAGACGCACCCCGGACCGAACAGCGCCAGCGGCAACGGTTCCTGGCGGTCGGCGGCCGATCCTTGAGCCGCCGCCCAAACGAGCGCTTCCCTGCGCACGACCCGGCCGCCGTTACGGCCGCACGGCTGCGTGACGAGGGCGATGTCGATCTCGCCGGCCTCCAATGCGTCCAACGATTCCCAACTGCGATCGGATCGGAATTCGAGTTCCACCAGCGGGTGGCTTTCGGCGAAGCGCGCCAGCACCGGCGGCAGGAAATACATCGACGTATCCGTCATGCCGAATCGGACCCGGCCCTGAACCGTCGATTTTCCGAAATCGGCCAATGCTTCTTCGTTCAACTGCAACATGTGCCGGGCATGGCGCAACAGCACGCGGCCGTCGGGCGTCAGGCCGACGGCGCGACGGGTCCGATCGAACAGTTTCGTTCCGACGATTTCCTCCAGGCGCCGGATCTGCATGCTGACGGCGGACTGGACGCGGTGCAGCCGACCGGCGGCGCGCGTGAAACTCTTGGTTTCGGCGACCGCGACGAAGGTGCGTAGGAGGTCGATTTCGAGATCGGCGGACATTGTTTATAAATCACGAATAGAGATTAAAAGATCAGATCAATTCGTTGGAGAGATTATATCGCGGCTTCTACCATCCCACCACAGGTATCGAGCCGCAATTGCACCGACAGGATCGTCCGCCATGCGCCCTCTATGGATTGTCGTCGTCGCGGGCGGAACGATCGTCGGGCTCGCGGTGGGCTTCCGCCAGAGCATGGGTTTGTTTCTTCCCTCGATCTCGGCCGATCTCGGCATCGGTCGGGAAAGCTTCGCGCTCGGCATGGGGTTGATGAACTTGGTCTGGGGGGTGAGCGCCCCGTTCGCCGGTGCGCTGGCCGATCGCCACGGCGCCGGCCGGGTAACCGCCGGCGGCGGCATCTGCTATGCCGTTGGCTTGCTGGTATTAACCGCGAGCGGCGAAGGGAGCCAATTGTTGCTCGGTGGCGCGCTGATCGGCTTGGGGCTGAGCGGCGCTGGGTACACCGTCGTCCTCGGCACGGTCGGGCGGCTAACGCCGCCCGAACATCGCGGACGCGCACTCGGACTTGTCGCCATGGGCGGTTCGATCGGGCAGTTCGTCGCGCTGCCCTATACACAGGTCTTGATCGGCGGGTTCGGCTGGGCTGCCGGCCTGGCCATCTTGGCGGCCTCTGCGCTGTTGATCGTGCCGCTGGCGGTCGGGATCGCCGGGCGGCCCTATGTCGACAACGCGGCGGCGGCGCAGTCGATGGGCGAGGCCTTTGCCGAGGCCTGGGGCGACCGGAATTTTTGGCTCTTGAACGCCGGGTTTTTCGTCTGCGGATTCCATCTGGCGTTCATCGCCATTCACCTACCGGGATTTCTGGCCGACAAGGGTTTCCAGCCTTGGTTGGCCGCCACGGCCCTGACCGTTGTCGGTATCTGCAATATCGTCGGCAGTTATGTGTGCGCGGCAATGGGCGAGCGGTTTCGCAAGAAGAATGTGTTGTCGGTTTTGTATCTGGCGCGCGCGGCGATCTTCGCGCTGTTCCTCGCGGTGCCAGTTTCCGAGTATTCGGTGATGGCGTTTGCCGCTGCCATGGGATTTCTCTGGCTCGGCACGGTTCCCTTGACCAGCGGCCTCGTGGCCCAACTCTACGGCACGACCTACATGTCGATGGTCTTCGGCATGGTCTTCTTCGGCCATCAGGTCGGTGGATTTCTCGGGGCGTGGCTAGCGGGCCGTGCCTACGATGTGCTTGGCGGTTATGACGCGATGTGGTGGTTGTGCATCGCGCTCGGGTTGCTGTCGGCGGCGTTTCATTGGCCGATCGCCGAGCGGCCAGTTCGCGCCGCGGCGTGAGCGAATCTTAGGCTGCTTCGTCCTCGGCGCCGAACACGTCCAGATTTGCCAAGAACTGGTCGATGCTGGCGTCCCAGGAAAACTTTTCCGCGTGGGCGCGGCAGACGGCGGGATCGATGGTCAGCGCCTTCACGACGGCGGCGCGCAAATCCTCGTCCAGTACGCCGGCGCCGGACCCCGCGACCACGTCCAAGGGCCCGGGCACCGGATAGGCCGCGACCGGCACGCCCGACGCCATCGCTTCCAGCAGTACCAGGCCAAAGGTGTCAGTGCGGCTGGGGAACACGAACACGTCCGCCGCCGCGTAGTGGCGGGCCAGTGCCTCCCCGGTCTTGATGCCGGCGAACACCGCGTTCGGATATTTTCGTTTTAGTTCCGCCAAGGCCGGACCGTCGCCGACCACGACCTTGGTGCCGGGGATATCGAGGCCGAGAAACGCCTCGATGTTCTTTTCCACCGCGACGCGGCCGACGAACAGGCTGACCGGCCGGGGCAGGTCGAAGAAGTCCTTCGATCGCGGCCGAAACAGGTCCAGGTCCACGCCCCGGGTCCAGCGCCGGATGTTGCCGAAGCCGCGCACCCGCAGCTCGGCCTCGATGCTGGCGGTCGCCACCATCACGGCGGAGGCCGGGCGGTGGAATCGCCGCAGGTAGGCGTACCCGAGCGCCAACGGCAGCTTGGTGCGCGCCTTCACGTATTCGGGAAACCGGGTATGGAACGCGGTGGTGAACGGATAGCCGCGCTTGATGCAGTGTTTGCGCGCGGCGATGCCGAGCGGCCCCTCGGTCGCGATATGGATGGCGGCGGGCTGAAATTCGTCGATCAGGCGGGCGATCTTGCGGCCCGGCTTGAGGGCGAGGCGGATTTCCGCGTAGGTCGGGCAGGGGATGGTTCGGAACAGATCGGGCGAGATCATCTGCACCCGATGGCCCCGTTCGACGAGGCCGGCGCGGAGCGTGTCTAGGGTCCGGACGACGCCGTTGACCTGAGGAAACCAGGCGTCGCTGACGATGACGAGTCGCATGCGCTTTCTCCCAAGGCGGCGGATCGCCGCATTTTCGCCCATTCCAAAATTTCGAGCCGGCCGTCCTCGTGCTCGACCAGGGCGGTGCAGCTTTCGACCCAGTCGCCGTCGTTGCAATAAAGGATGCCGTTGATGGTGCGCATTTCCACGGTGTGGATGTGACCGCAGACGACGCCGTCGACGTTTCGCCCCCGCGCGGCCGCGACCACGGCGTTCTCGAACCGGCTGATGTATTCGACCGCGTTCTTGACCTTGTGCTTCAGATACGCCGACAGCGACCAGTAGGGGAATCCCAACGTCCGCCGCGTCCGGTTGAACCAATGGTTCAAGGTCAGCGCCAGCGAATAGGCGCGATCGCCGGTGACCGCCAGCCACTTGGCGTATTTGATGACGCCGTCGAAGGCGTCGCCGTGAATGATCAGCAGGCGCCGGCCGTCGGCGGTGACGTGGATCGTTTCGTTCAGGATCGCGACGTGGCCGAAGCGATGGCGATTGAAATCGCGGAAGTTTTCGTCGTGGTTGCCGGGGACGTAGATCACCCGCGTGCCCTTGCGCGCCTTGCGCAGGATCTTCTGGATCACGTCGTTATGCGACTGATGCCAGTACCAGGCGCGCTTCATCCGCCAGCCGTCGATGATGTCGCCGACCAGGTAGAGCGTGCGCGATTCGGTGTGCTTGAGGAAATCCAGCAGAAGGTCGGCCTGGCAACCGGGCGTGCCGAGGTGCACGTCGGAAATCCAGATGGTGCGAAACTTCAGCGTTCTGAACAGCGGGGCGTTCATGTCTTCCCAGGCGACAGTGCACACGCATAGTGTTCCAATTCGACCGGATGTCCATATGTTGAGGGGTGAAAAATGCCTGTTTAACAAAGACTTCACGCCATCGTCACGGAATCGAAACGAGAATGTCGGATAGCCGTCAAAAAGCCCGCCGACACTCGATTCGAGGCCTCTACGCGTGGACATCTCCCCGATCCCTGCTCGCCGCGTTCTCGTCGTTTTCAATCCGACCGCCGGTCGCCGCCGGTCCTGGCTGCTGGCGGCGACGCTGGCCGAACTTCGAAAGCTCGGCTGTTCCGTCGCCGTCGCCGAAACCACCGTGAAGGGCGACGCCGAGGCCTTCGCGGCGACCGCGCGGCGGAGCGAATACGATGTCATCGCGGTGGCGGGGGGCGACGGCACCATCAACGAGGTCGTCAACGGCCTCGGGCCGGACGCGCCGCCGCTTGCCGTCATTCCGCTCGGCACCGCGAACGTGCTGGCGCTCGAGCTTGGCTTCGATGGCGGTCCCGTCCGGCTCGCCCGCGCCATCGCCCAGGCCGAGGCACAACCGATCCGCGTCGGTCGCGTCAACGGCCGGCGGTTCGTCATGATGGTCGGCGTCGGGTTCGATGCCCACGTTGTCGCCGCAGTCGATCCCGTCCTCAAACGCCGGTTCGGTAAGGGAGCCTACGTGTTGATGTCGTTGGCCGGATTCATCCGTTTTCCCTTTCGGGTGTATGCGGTCGATATCGATGGGGCGCGTCACCAGGCCGCCTCGGTGATCGTCGCCAAGGGGCACTATTACGCGGGATCCTACGTCTGCGCGCCCGATGCGCGGCTGGGATCGCCGCGCCTGTACGTATGCCTGTTCACGTCGAAAGGGCCGCTGGCGGCGATGCGCTATGCGATCTGGTTATTGTTGGGGCGCCTGTCGAAACGGAAAGACTTCGCAATCGTGCCTGCGACCGAGGTTTGCATCGATGCGGAACCGGGCGAACCCGTGCAAGGCGATGGGGATATTCTGGCGGCGGGCCGAGTCGCGCTCGGCGTCGACCCGATTCCGGTCATGGCGTTGGCCCCCAAGGCGGCCGGTTCCCGATCGACTTCCGCCGCCGGGACAGCCTTTTCGCCGTTGCCGGGGGAGCATATTCCCTGGAGCCTTTGAAAAGGCGAAGGCCGCCGCCGAAGATCGCCGCTTAGGCCGCCGAAGACGGCAGGGCAAGAGCTCCGCCGTCGATCAGTTCCTTGCGCGCGGCCAGCCGTTTCAGGATGCGCACGAATTGGCGGATCGCGATGTCCGGGCGGCTGCCGTTGTCGACCACATATTCGTCGGGTCCGCCGCGAAAAATGACGGCCGGCAGGCCGGTGCCCGCTCCATATCGCTCCAACCCCACGTCACCCTCGGCCGCCCGGCGCCAAGCCAGGGTGTCTTCCGGGGCCGAGATCGAAACGACGGCGACGGGCGAATGGAAGGCCCGGGCGCGGGGGATCGCCGCGGGAGAGACGGTGGCGACGACGATCCGCCCCGCCGCGAGGTCGCGTTCCAGGGGTATCGAGAAAAGCTGATCCGCCGAACGTAGAAAGCGGAAAGCGGGATCGCCGCGAAGTTGAACGCGGGCACCGCTGACTATCGTATCCTTGCCGGCCTTGCGCGGGCCGACGACCAAGACGAGAAAACTCATGGATCGTTCCTCCCGGTGACGGTTTTTTTCGTTTCGGATTTTCGGTTCGAAGTCTTGGAGGGAGATTACGCCGCGCGGGCGTCGATACCGAGTGAAGAATTTGTAATTCGCTCGTGGCGGATCGGAGTCCGCATCGGCCGGCCGATGACGGAGCTGGCGAGCCCGGCGGCGACCGCATTGCGGCAAAATTTTGCAAGTGCTTTGCGATCGGTGAAATCGATCGCCCGCACCGGCGGATGCAAGGTCACCTCGACCGATGCGCCCTCCAGGCCGAACACTCGGGCGACATGGTCGACCAGCGTCATTTCCCCGTACCAGGCATAATTGTCGCCCATGGCGCCGCGCAGCACGCGGCCGTCGACGTAGCGGGTGTAGGCGACGCTGACGGGCTGGATCCAAAGGTCGGCGGGATCGCTGTCGGCGAATGCCGATTCGAACAGGCTGGAACGGAACGGCAGCACGGTGCGCCCGTCGCTGCTGGTGCCCTCGGGGAACAGCACTAGGCGCTGGCGGCGTTTCAGGCAGGCGCTGACGACAGCGGTGCCACGGCGTGCCGACATCCGCCGGCGGTCGATGAAAACGGTGCCCGATACCTTCGCCAGCCAGCCGATCAGCGGCCAGCCCGCGATTTCGCCCTTGGCGACGAAAGTCGCGTCCAAGACCCGACCCAGCACGGGGATATCGAGATAAGACACGTGGTTGGCGACGAACACGCAACGCCCGGGATAGACGGGGTCGCCCTTGATCGCGACCCCAAGCCCGCAGGATCGGCACACCAGCCGATACCACAGCCGCTGGATCGACCGCCAACCGCCGGCCCGGCAGGTATGCAGAGCAAGATATGGCCCCAAAAGAATCGCGGTAGTCGCCAGGAAAACCGTCGTGCGCGCGCTCGAGCGGATCAGGGACGGCGTCGCTGCCGCCTTATCCTCTAGGGCGTCCCAGACGGCTTGTAATGGCGATGGTACTTCCCGGCGATCCGGTGTTTCTCGACGATGATGCATATGTCCGTCGTGTTGAACTGGTGATCGACCACGGCGCCGTCGCCGACGAATCCGCCGACCCGCACGTAGCCTTTGATGAGGGGCGGCAAGCGACCGAAGGATTCCTCCCGGTCGAATCCCGCCGGCGGCAGGGTATCCATGGCGACGTAGCGGTTTTCCAGCGCTCGCGGCCGCAGCGCGGTCGGCGCCAAATGGTGATGGTGCAGATAGGAAAGGGCTTCCCGCAGGTGTTCCGGGTCGGTTCCCGGGAAGCTGGCGCAACCGAACATCACATCGATGTCGTGGCGGACCAGATAGTCGGCGATGCCGCGCCACAACAGCTGGATCGCGCCGCGCGCCCGATAGTCGGCGTCGACGCAGGACCGGCCCAGTTCGACCACCTGGCCGGGATAGTTCTTCAGGCGTTCCAGATCGTATTCGAGTTCGGAATAGAAACCGCGATGGCGCAGCGCGACCGAACGGCGCAGCAGCCGGTAGGTGCCGACCACCCTGGGGCGATTGTCGCGCCCGTCGCCCGGTCGCGGGGTTTCGTCAACGACCAGCAAATGATCGCAGATCTCGTCGAACGGATCGACGTCGAGCTTCGACGTCCCGACCTCGCCCGAGGGACGCGCGCCCATTTCCTCGTAGAAGACCTTGTAGCGGAGCGCCTGCGCGGCCTGAACGTCGCTGTCGTTTTCGGCCAGGCGGACGATCAGGCTTTTATGGCGATCGATCATCGGCCGTTCCTCGTCAAAAAGGGAACCGAAGCGAACTCGTGCGAACTGTGAACAAGGTGTCGCAGGAGTGCGGGCCGCACGCCAATGAACTTACCGCAAAGGTTCCATTGCCGACTTTTGCGATGTGTGTGGCATTTTCATGAAAACGTCATTGATCGGTCAGCGGATCGACTCCAATCCGTCATCGATTCGCTCAATCGCTCCAGGTGTAACGTCGAAGGCCGTCAAGGAAAGTGCGTTCGGCCTTGGTGGGCAGCCGACCTTGAATCGTTACCAGTGAAACGATTCGCCGGAATTCCGGTTCAATGATCGGTCGCGTGACGATGCCTGGCAAGAGCGGCGCGAATTCGGGCATGATGGAAATTCCCATGCCAGCGGCGACAAGCGATTGAATCCAGTTGTCGTGCTCGCTTCGGAATGCATAGCGGATGGAAACTCCCAAGGCCTCGCGCTCGCATCGGATCGCATCGCGAAATTCGCAATTCGCTCGCGACAGATAGCTCTCTCCCTCGAGATCGCGAAGGACGATGGCGGCCTTGGCCTCGCAGCGATGGCCGACCGGGAAGGCCGCGACGAATCGTTCACCGTAAAGCGGGCGAACCTCGAACGGATCCGGGAACGGCTCGGGCTGAGCCATCACGGCGGCGGCGATCTCGCCGGCGGCCAACATCTCCGAAAGTTGCCGCGGCACGCCTTCGCGGATTGTGATTTCGACCTCTGGATTGTCCTGTCGAAACCGCGACAGGAATCCGGCAAAGCGTACCGGTCCGATGGTGCACATCACGCCGATGGCCAGCGACCCTTTCTCGATTTTAAGGAAGCCGTGCGCGGTCGATACGGCGAGTTCTTTTTGCGCTGCGATCTGTTCCATGTGGGGTTGTACAAGGCGCCCGAGATCGGTCAGGCGGATGTTCGCTCGGTCGCGATGAAACAGGGGGGCGCCGAATTCATTCTCCAAGTGCTGAACGGCCCGGGTTAGCGCCGGTTGGGTGACATTGCAGGACTCGGCGGCGCGCGTGAAGTTGCGGTGTTCGCATACCGCGAGAAAATAGCGCACTTGATGCATTTCCATGGCCGGCCTCGCACCCGACGATTACCCGTCTGCATCGCGTTCATGACCAAACGGCATTTCCCAATATCGGGCAAAGCCTTGCACTCTGCGTGCCGTATTCGACGGTTAGAAACAATCCGCCATCGTCCGGCGCATTCGGAGCGGATGTCAAGGGAGGCAACCGAAAATGCCCGATACCGGCACACAGTCGTCGATGGATCGCAGCCCTTGGCAGGGCGTGGCTTTCGTCGGCGTGGTCGCAATTTTGATCGCCGCCGTGACATGGACGATTCGCGCCGATTACGCGCAGGCAATTCGCGACGCGGAACGGCAGACCGACAGCCTTGCCCGCGCGCTCGACGAACATATCGCACGAACGGTCAACGAAATCGACCAAGTCATGGAATTTCTGAAAACGGTCTATGAGCGAACGCCCGAAGACTTCGATATTACCAGCGAAGTTTACCGCACCATAACCTTGAAGGGCTCGGCATTTCAGGTCGCGTTTGTCGATCCGGACGGCGAGTTTCGCAACGGCACGCTCGGCCCGACGATTCGCCGGATCAATCTTCGCCGGGAAGAGGCTTTTCGCGTCCACGCCGAGCGTCCGGCTCTTGGCCTTTACGTCGCCGCACCGACGGTGGACCCGATCAGCGGAAGACGGGCGATTCCCCTTTCCAAGCGAGTCAATTATTGGAACGGCGCATTCGCGGGCGTGATCATGGCGACGCTCGATCCCGATTTCTTCCGGGCCTTTCTGGCCTCGATTGACATAGGGCCGAACGGTCGATTCGCGATCGCCAGAACCGACGGAATCGGCATCGCCGCGCTACCGGCGGCTCCGGGCCGGGACGAACTTGCCGCGGCTCGGCTCACGCGTCACTTGATGGATGCTTCCTCGGGTACCGTTCAGCAGGCAGATATCCACGACGGTATCGTAAGGATCACCTCCTATCGCAAGCTCGCAAATCTGCCCCTCGTGGTGGCGTTGGGCATCGCGCGCGAAGACGCTCTTTCCGGATGGCGCGAGGAAAGCGTGAAGAGGGTTGTTGCGATGACCGCCTTTTTAGCCTTGATCGCCATGCTCGGCTTTCGAGCTCGGCATCGATTCAAAGCGCTGCGGGCGACGGCCGAGCGTCTCGAAAAAAGCCAAGCAGCCCTGAAACAAAGCGACAGCCGCTATGCACTGGCGGCGCGGGGCGCCAACGAAGGCCTCTATGATTGGGATATCGCATCGGGGAAAGCTTATTATTCGCCTCGGTTTCTCGAAATAGCCGGCGATACCCAAAACGGCCTCGACGCCCGCCGGCGCGGGTGGCTCGACGCGATCCATCGCGACGACAGATCGCGCGTGGTTCAGTCCGTGAAACAAGTCGTCGAGGAAGGGGCCGAATTCCTCGATGTCGAATGTCGCATAGTCCGTCCGGATGGGAAGGAGCGTCGCGGTCACTCGTACGGAGCGGCCGAGCGCGGCCGCGACGGTGCCGCGATTCGGTTGGCCGGCTCGCTCGGCGACATTACCGAATACCGCGCCGCCGAAGAGGCACTGCGGCGCGCTCAGAAGATGGAGGCGATCGGGCGGTTATCGGGCGGGATCGGCCACGATTTCAACAATCTGTTGTCGATCGTCATCGGTAACCTGGATTTGTTGATCGAGGATATGGATGAGCGCCCCGCCGAGCGCGAACGGGCGGAAATCGCGCTGAAAGCCGCGTTGCGTGGCGCCGCCCTTACGAAGCGGCTGTTGGCGGTGGCGCGGCAACTGCCGGCGGCGAAGTGTGTTTCCGACATCAACGCGGTCGTTGCTTCGATGCGAACGATCTTGTCCCGGGCATTGACCAGCGAAATCGTCTTCGACATCCATTCCCAGCCGGATTTATGGTCCGCCGAAATCGATCCAGGCGATCTCGAAGACAGCATCCTCAATCTCGCGATCAACGCGCGCGACGCCATGCCAAGCGGCGGCCGTCTCGTGATCGAAACCGGGAACGCTCGCCTCGATAATGATTACGCGCAACGCAATCCGGGAGTCGTCCCGGGAGACTACGTCATGATCGCGGTCAGCGATACCGGGTGCGGAATGTCGAAGGCGACGCTGGAAAAGGCGTTCGAGCCCTTCTTTTCGACCAAGCCCGCGGGAAGCGGCACCGGGCTCGGCCTCAGCATGGTATATGGTTTCGTCAAGCGCTCGGCGGGCCATATCGCCATTTACTCCGAGCCCGATCACGGCACCACGGTCCGAATATACCTGCCGCGCGCGGCGGGGCCGAAGGCGAACGTATCCGACGTGGACATTCGGCGCGACGATCTGCCGCGAGGCCGCGAAAAAATTCTCGTCGTCGACGACGAGGAAGACCTGCGCAAGCTCGCGGTCAAATACCTGACCGATTTGGGCTACGATACCGTCTCCGCCGCCGACGGGCCGAGCGCCCTCGATATCATCGAGCGTGAAAGGAACATCGACGTTCTGTTCAGCGACGTACTCATGCCGGGGGGGATCAACGGTTACGACCTTGCCGCGACGGCGCGTCGCCGCTTACCCACCCTTAAGGTCCTGTTGACTTCCGGCTTTAGCCGGCATGCGGGACCGAGCTCGGATTCGCCGGATGTCAAGCTGACAGACATGCTGCTGGTCAAGCCATTTCGCAAGACCGACTTGGCGACGAAAATGCGCGAGGTCATCGAAGCCCGGCCGTAATCCGCAGTGTCGCCAAATGGAGAGGAGAGAAACATGCAGGGCAATCCGAAACTGATCGTGATCGACGACGAGACGGACATTGCTGAATTCGTCCGTGCCTTGGCGGAGTCGGCCGGATTCGACGCTTGCGCCGCTTCCGATCCGGATACATTCCGCCGACTCTATGCGGGCGGTGCCGATGTGGTTGTCCTCGATCTATTCATGCCGACGCTTGACGGCGTCGAAATCATCCGCTTCTTGGCGGAATCGGGCGACGACCCGGCATTGATCCTGATGAGCGGCTTCGACGCGCGCGTCCTCGACTCGACGAAAGGTCTCGCCGAGGCGCATGGGCTTTTCGTCGCCGGCGTGCTGGCCAAGCCGATTCGCGTCGGCGAATTGCGCCGGATGCTGATCGGGATAGCGCCGCGCGTCAGGGTAATCGCGCCCGACTCAAGTATGCCGATTTCGTCTGCGGACCTTGCCCGCGCCATCGCTCGGGACGAGATCGTTACCTACTTCCAGCCCAAAGCGGCACTCGCTGATCGCCGTCTCGTGGGCGTCGAGGCGCTGGTCCGTTGGCGCCACCCCGATCTTGGTCTAGTGCCGCCCGACGCATTCATTCCGCTGGCCGAGTCGTCGGGCCTGATCGACGACATTACCGTGACGGTTATCGATCATGCGCTCGCTGCGTGCCAATCCAATCGGATCGAGGGAACCGTGTCGGTCAATATGAGTGTCCAGTCGTTGGCCAGCCTCGATTTGCCGGAGCGCGTGCTACGAATGGTCGCGGAACGAGGTCAGAATCCGGAACGCCTGACGATCGAAATCACCGAAAGCGGGCTGATGCGCGAATTGACGAAAACCCTGGACGTGCTGACCCGCCTGCGATTGAAGGGCGTCGGACTTTCGATCGACGATTTCGGCACCGG
>CAZDFF010000099.1:0-12072 GCA_964504425.1 uncultured Hyphomicrobiales bacterium | reverse complement strand
CCAAGATCGCGCGCCTGAAGGCCGGCGAGATTCCGATTTACGAGCCCGGTCTCGAACGGGTCGTTGCCAAGGCGGTCGGCGCCGGCCATCTCGAATTCACGACCGATTTGGCATCGGCCGTTGCGTCCGCGGACGTGGTATTCATTGCGGTCGGCACGCCGTCCCTGCGCGGCGACGGGCATGCCGATCTCGAATACGTCTACGAGGCGGCGCGCGAGATCGCCGTCGCGCTCGACGGTTATACCGTCATCGTGACGAAATCCACGGTGCCGGTCGGGACCGGGGCAGAGGTTTTCCGCATCGTCCGCGAATTGCGGCCCGACGCGGAATTCGACGTGGTATCCAATCCTGAATTTCTGCGCGAAGGGTCGGCGGTCGATGATTTTCTGCGGCCCGATCGCGTCGTCATCGGCACGTCGTCCGACCGTGCGCGCCGGGTCATGCGGCATCTCTACGCGCCGCTCCACGCGCATCACACACCGATCGTATTTACCGGCCGCGAGACGGCGGAATTGATCAAGTATGCGGCCAATGCCTTCCTGGCGACCAAGATCGCCTATATCAACCAGATCGCCGACCTGTGCGAGGGACTGGGCTGCGACATTCGCGACGTGGCGCGTGGGGTCGGACTCGACAGCCGGATCGGCCCGAAATTCCTTCAGCCCGGGCCCGGATACGGCGGATCGTGCTTTCCTAAGGATACCCTGGCGCTGGCGCGAACAGCGCGGGACGCCGGCTTTCCCTTGTCCATCGTCGAGTCGGTGATTGCCGCAAACGGCAGCCACAAGGAACACATGGCGGCAAAGATCGTCGAAGCCTGCGGCGGTTCGGTCGCCGGCAAGACGATCGCCGTTCTCGGCCTGACCTTCAAGGCCGACACCGACGATATGCGCGAGAGCGCCAGCCTGATTGTCGTGCCGACGCTGCAGAAGGCGGGCGCGACGGTGCGCGCTTACGATCCCGAAGGCATGGAAGAGGCAAGGAAGCAGTTGCGCGACGTCGCTTGGTGCGATTCGGCGTATGCCTGCATCGAGGGCGCCGACGCGCTGGTCATTCTGACCGACTGGAACCGGTTTCGAGCGCTCGACCTGCCGCGGGTCAAGCGATTGCTTCGCCGTCCCATCATCGTCGATCTGCGCAATATTTACGATCCGGAGAAAATGGCCGCGGACGGCTTTGTGTATACTTGCGTCGGTCGAGCGGCGATCGCGCCGGTCGAACGCCCGGCCGCTCGTGCCGATGAACAATACGAATTGGCGCACGTGCCGTAACCGACCCGGGGCGGGACGAATGACTTCGACAGACGCAGGGCTCGAATGCGAGTAGCGGACTCCGCTGCATCGACGCCGATACCGGAAACGCCCGATCGGCCGACGCGCGGGTGGGCGCCGGTTCGCTCGCGCAGCCTGCTTGTGGCGTATGCGCGGACGATAGACGTCGCCGGTGCGGTCGGGGCCGTGGCCTGGATCAATGCGGTACACGGCGCGACCCCGGCGGCGATGGCCGTCCTGGCGGTTGTTATGTTGTCGTTCGCCTGGACGGCGTGCGGGGTTTACGAACGGAACATGAGTTTGGATGCGGCCCGCCTGCGTTTTCGATTCCTCGCTGGGGCCGGCGCGGCGATCGGATTTTTCCTTTCGGTCGCTTATGTGCTCAACCTTCCGGCTGCCTTGGTCGGGCCGGCGCTTTGGGGGGGCGGCGCAACGATCGCGGTCGCGGCCATCGGGCGGGGCGTGCTCGCCACCATTGCCGGGCGCTGGCGCGCCGATGGTGAATTCTCGCGGATGATCGTCGTCGTCGGCACCACGCCCGCCGCGGCGCGCTATATCGAGAAGGTTCATCGGGACGGCGACAAGGTCGTCGGCGTGTTCGCGCCCGATGCCGAATCCATCGGTACCTTTTTCGCGGGATGTCCGGTGATCGGCAGTTTTGCCGACATTCCCCACCACCCGGTTCTCGCGCACGTCGATCGGGTCGCGGTCGCGAATTTTGCGTTGCCCGAGGGCGAGGAAACGAAAGCCGTCGATATCTTGTCGCGCCTGCGCAGCTTCCCGTACGAGGTCGACCTGGCGGTGGGATTGGCGAGTGCCGCCGACGACGTCAGGGCGTTTCCGGTGCTCGCCCGCCCGAATTCGGGCGGCGCTGCCTTGGCAAAGTCGCTGTTCGATCGTGTCGCGGCCAGCCTTTTGCTGATCCTGCTGTTGCCGGTCTTGTGCGCGATCGCGATCGCGATTCGCCTGGATACGGCCGGCCCCGCGTTGTTCCGTCAGCCGCGCCCCGGGATGGGGGATGCCACGATCGGGGTATTCAAGTTTCGCACCATGCACGGCATCGATCCGGCGGGCAGGGTCGAGACCGCGGTATTCGACCCACGAGTCACCCGCGTCGGCGGATTTTTGCGCCGCTTTCGCCTCGACGAACTCCCGCAATTGATCAATGTCGTCATCGGCGAGATGTCGCTGGTCGGTCCGCGTCCGCTGCCGCCGCAGGCGCAGCTCGACCATGGCGTCATGGGCGATATCTTGAGGGAACACGCCCGTCGTCGCGCCGTGAAACCCGGCATCACGGGATGGGCGCAGGTGAATGGGTACGAAGGACCCTGCCGAACCGCCGAGTCGTTGCAGCGGCGAATCGAATTCGATCTTTACTACATCGATCATTGGTCGCTGTGGCTGGACCTTCGCATCCTGTGGCGAACGGTCGGAGTCGTGTTCGGCGGTCGCGGAGGCGCGCGATGAACGACGATATCGAGCCGGCCCATCCCGTCGCCACATTTTTGCTGTTTCTCGGCATAACGCTGTACGCGACGGTTTCCAGCAGTCTGCTGGTCACGTTGGGCGTTCCATACGACATTCCCGGCGGGTTGTTTTTGGCCAAGATTCACCCCGGCACCTATGTCTTGGTATTGGCCTATCTGGCCGTGCTGTTGCCCGGAAATCCGGTGCGGACGTTGTTTTCCGACATGGCACAGTATCCGGCTTGGCTGTTCTACGGATTCATCGTCCTCCTGCTGATCGTCTATTCCGCGCTCATGTTCGGGATTGCCGAAGCCGCCTTCATTCCCGAAACGCTGTTGATGCCGTTGATCGTCGCCGGGTTGCTGTCCCACCTGCGGCCAGTGACCCGCGCCCGCGCGTTTCTCTGGACGATCGCCTTGCTTGCGGTCAACTCGGGGATCGCCATCGGCGAAGGGCTGACCCAGACCCACTTGGTGCCCTACCTGATCGACGGGAAGCCAGCGCACGAGGAGATCTTTCGCGCGACCGCGCTCGGCGGCCATCCGCTGGCGAATGCCCTGGTGACGGTTACGTATATGTTCGCGGCGACGCTGCTGCTGCGGCGGCATAAGATTCTCGGCGTTCTGGTCATCCTTCTGTTCGGCTTGGCCTTGCTGGCTTTCGGCGGACGCGTTGCTTTCGTGGTATCCGTTCTCGTCGGCAGCCTATGGCTGTTCGTTCATCTGATTCGCATCATTCCCGACCCGGACACCGGCGTGACGGAAAAACTTGGCGTGGTGATCCTGTCGATTTTCGTACTGGCGGCCGGCATCGCCTTGACCATCGTCAGCGACCTCGGCGGACGAATTTTCCAAGGGTTCCAGATGGATTCGAGCGCGCGATCGCGTTTTGCGCTGTTCGACGTATTTTCGCTGATCGATGCGATCGAGTTCATGTTCGGCGTGGGGCCGGTCGGCATCGAACAATTGATGCGCACGCTGCGTTTCACGTCGGGTTTGACGTCGACCATCGAGAATTTCTGGGTCTTGTGGGTTTTGCATTTCGGGGCGGTCGGATTTCTCGCCGTGACGGTATCTCTGTTCTGGTTCTTCCGTACGCTGCTGCGGGCCGCGCCCACGGCCATATGGCTGACGGCATTGGTGTTTCTGATCGCCGCGTCGGGCAATAACTCGCTCGGCGCGAAGAACAAGGGCCTGACGTACCTCGTCATCGCCATCATGGGCGGGGCAGCGTTCGCCGCGCGCGGGTCCAGACGCGAGCAGCCGGAGCCGGACCAGCCGTCGTCCGCCGGGGGCTCGACGTTGACTGCGGCGCTTTGCGTGTCGGCGTTGGCCGGGGCGCTGGCGTTGGGTGCGCCCGCCGCCGCCGCCGCCGAAACGCCGGAGCCCGCGCTGAAGCGCGGCGTCAATCTCAGTCATTGGCTGCAATACGGCGGCCGTCAGCCGGTCGTCGCCGCCGATCTGGCGGCGGTGCGGGCGCGCGGGTTCGACCACGTTCGGATTCCATTCGATCCCGCGCAATTCGGCTGGAGGCCGGGGCATGGCGTTGCCAAATGGGACCGGCTCGACCGCGCGGTGTCCATGGCACTCGATGCGGGGTTGACCGTCATTCTCGACCTTCACCTAAAATCGGACCAGAAAGATGCCATCGAACGGAATGCCGCCGCGCAGGCCGCCTATGTTGCCTTATGGCGCGATTTCGCCGTCCGGTATCGCGCGATTCCGGCCGACCGATTGGTTTTCGAGCTGCTGAACGAACCGCAGTTCGACCGCGGTGGAAAGACCGCCGCCAACGACCTGAAGCGGCGCACGATCGCGGCGATCCGAGGAGTCGACCCGACGCGCGTTTTGCTGCTTGCCAGCATGGATGCCGGCAGCATTCTGGGTCAACTGGCGGCGAACGAACTGTTTCCCGACGATCGTCTGTACTACGTGTTCCATTTTTACAGCCCGCACGTTTTCACCCATTTCGGGGCGACTTGGGGCTCCTATTCCCGTCCTCCCTACACCCTGATCGAATCGATCCGCTATCCGGCCTCGCGCATGGATCGCGGCGCGATGGAAGTGCGTGAGGGGCCGGGACGCGAGCGGGCGCTCCGGGTGCTCGGCGATTACATCGAAGGGCAATGGAGCGCGGCCCGTATCGAAAAAGAAATCGGCGAAATCGCGGCCTGGGCACAACGAAATCGGGTGCGCGTGATTTGCACCGAATTCGGCGTCATCCGGACGCGCGTCGATGCCGAGTCGCGGGTAAGTTGGCTGAAGGATGCCCGGATTGCGCTCGAACGGCACGGCATTCCCTGGTCGGTATGGGACTACGCCGATGTGTTCGGCATTGCCGTCGCGACCGGCGAGGTCAAGCGGTTCAAGGACGGCGCCGTCGCGCCGCGCGACAAATCCGGTCCGCGGCGCCGCTTCGACGAGGCGGCGCTCGACGCGCTCGGCCTGGGACGGCCCTAAGCGCGCCGCCGTTCGCTAGAAGGTGAATCCGGGGCTGGTCGAACGGTTGACGGTGTAGTTGAACGCGCGGTCGAACGGCAGTATGCGCGTGATGTATTGTTCGACCCAAAGCCCGAGTTCGGCGATGCTGGAGCGCGGCACGTAGACGACGTCGAACGGATGCATCGGCACATCTTCGGCGTTCGGTGCGCCGGTCAATATCGCCTTCAGGTCGATAATTCTGAGCATCGGTTTGTTCTCGGGCGTGCGCCTGATCAGCGCCACCTGGGTCAATTCGGCCGTTTCCCGAAAGCCGCCGGCGAGCATGACGCCCTCTAGAACGCCGACGCGGCCCGGCAGGGCTTGAATGCCCGGATTCCGCACCTCGCCGCCGATCAGGATGCGCTGGGACACGTATTCGCGTCCGACCACGGCGACGTCGGGATCGCGCAACTCCTTGGCGAATCGCTGCTTCAACTCCGCGGCCAATTGGTCGGTCGTCTTGCCTTCGGCCTGGACCCGGCCGATCATCTGCATGGCAAATCGGCCGTCCGGGCCGATGACGACACGGTCGCTGAGTTCGGGGTTGAACGTCAGCTTGACTTCGATCTGGTCGCCGGGCCGCAGGGTATAGTCCGCGACGGTCGGATGCCAGGGCAGGAAGCCTTCCGGCATCCGTTCGGTGGCGGGCCCGACTTGATGGGTGCAGGCGCCCAGGGCCAAGGCGAAGGCTCCGCACAGCCAATTAGCGACGTTCGACATCTTCTTCCTCATCGTATTCGTATGGTCGTTTTGTAACCGATCGGGCACGGTAAGGAATTGATAGAGGTCAATTTCCTCCCGAAACCGCCATGGTATCGAAAGCCCATGCATGCGATCTCCGGCCCAGCCCGGAAAAGGCGGGTTCTCATTATCGTCGAAAACCTTCCGGTTCCGTTCAATCAACGCGTATGGCAGCAGGCCACGGCGCTGGCGGGCGCCGGGTGGACGGTTTCGGTCATTTGCCCGAAGGGTCACGGCGGCACCGAGGCCCATGAAACGATCGACGGGATCGAAATTTTCCGTCACGCCCTGCCGTTCGAAGCGTCGGGCATGTTCGGGTTTATCGCCGAATACGCGGTTGCGTTTGCCGCGGAAACGCTTCTGGCCTGGAAGATTTTCTTTCGCCGCGGGTTCGACGTGATCCAGGCGGGCAATCCGCCGGACAACATCTTTCTCGTGGCACTGCCGTTCAAGGCGTTGTTCGGAACGCGTTTCGTCTATGACCATCTCGATCCGTGCCCCGAGATGTTCGAGGTCAAGTTTCCGAGCAACCGCCTTATCCATCGTGCGACCTTGCTGTTCGAGCGCCTGACGCTGCGGTTCGCGGATTGGATCATCGAAACGAGCGAGGGGCAAAAAAACCTCCTGGTGCGGCGCTGGGGCGCGGACCCGGCGCGGATATCGCTGGTGCGATCCGTTCCCGACATCGCGAAATTGCCGGACGTTCGCCCGGATCCGAATTTGCGGGAAAATCGCCGGTATCTCGTCGCATACATGGGCGTGATGGGGGCCCAGGACGGCGTCGACCTGTTGCTGGATGCCGCTTCGATCATCGTCCATGAATTGGGTCGGACCGACGTTCACTTCGGGCTCGCGGGCGACGGTCCGCATGCCGCCGCGTTGCGCGCGCGCTGCGCCGCGCTCGGCCTGGGCCCGTTCGTCACGTTTCACGGATACCTGACCGGCGAACCGCTTTATCGCCTGCTGGCCAGCGCCGACGTCGCCGCCTGTCCGGACCCGCCGAACGCCTACAACGATATTTCGCACATGAACAAAGTCGCCGACTACATGGCCTACCGATTGCCCGTCGTCATGTTCGATCTGGCGGAATGCCGCCTGATTGCCGGGGACGCCGGCGAGTACGCGCTCGACGCCGACCCGGCCGACTTCGCGCGCCGCCTGGTCGCGCTGCTGGACGACCCGGACCGGCGGCGGCGCATGGGCGATGAGGGGAAGCGTCGTCTCGACGAATCTTTGAATTGGGCGACGCAGGCGCGAATCTATCTCGACGCCTATGCCAAGCTGATGGCCGGGCGAGAGCGAAACCCCGGCTAGCTAGCCGCCCATCCGGCTATAGATGAAATCCGGGATATAGAACCGGCGCTTGTTGAAGACGATTCCCGGGATGTGGGCGCCCGTCGACTCCAGTTCGTCGCGCAGATGGGCCGCTACCGGCACGCGGGTGTCTTCCGCCGAAATCACCAGCACTGTGGCGTCGATGTAAGGTGCCAGCGCCGTGCATTCGACGCCTTCGGAACGAGGCGGGCAATCGACCACGATCAGCTCGAAAAACTGGTGCAATTCGTTCCAAAAGGCTTCCTGCGCCTGAAGATCGAGCGTCGGCGGGTGGTCCGCGCCGTAGCACGTGCTGACCGCCATGTTGAGGCGCTCGAACCAGTAGCAGCGAAAGGCGGGAAGGGGCGTGCCGCCGTTGCCGCCGTGATGCGTCCACGGACCTCGCTGCGGCAGCCGGGCGGGGTCCACTTCGTAGGAGTATGGGCCGCCTTGTTCCTGGTTGTGTTGCATGAACCAGTTGAACTGCGTGTTTTCCCTGCCGGTCATGTCGACCAGTAGCACGGGCGATTGTTCCTGGGCGGCCGCCGCCAGGGCGAAGTTTCTGGCGACCAGCGACGTGCCGGTGCGCGGATGGGCACCGACAAACATGACGCTTCTATTGGGCTTGGTTCCCAGGTAGGAACCGAGCTCGGTGTAGAGTTCCTCGAAATCGTGCTTGTTGTTCGTGAACGGCATGGGAATCCCCGAAAGTCGGCCGGTTTAGGATGTCGGCGTATATGGGAGCGAAAGCAAGACCTTCAGGCGAAGCTTGCGCTCCACGCCCTCCGGCGTGATGAAAACATCCAGCGTCGAGGCCCGGACGAACGCGATCAACAGCGCCAGCATGATGCCGGAAAGGACGCTGCCGACGCCGACGATGAGAAGCAGTTTGCGCGGCTGCTGCGGAACCTCGGCGCGCTGGATCACGCGCACGTTCGCCGCCAGCGAGCGCAAGACGCCTTCGTTGATCCGCGTTTCCTCGATCTTGGTGGAGTAGGTCCTGTAGCTCTGGTCGAGCACCTCGCGCTCGCGCACGAGCGTCCGATATTGGTTGCCGAGCTGGCTCAGGCGATCGATTTCGGCGGCGATGCGGGTCAGGGAGTCCTGAAGCGATTTGCGCTGCGCCGCGAGACCGTCGACTTCCGTGCCGACTTGCGTGACGATTCTATCGAGAATCTCGTAGGTCGGATTGATGCCGGTGCGATGCGTGTTTTGGCGTTCCGGCCCTTCCTGCCGCAAGAAATTCTCGACGACCTTGATTTCGCGGTCGATGTCCCCGATCGTCCGTGAATCGTCGCGGAACCGGCTCAGCAGGTCCTCGCGCCTCACCTTCAGATGCAGCAGCGCGTTTTTCGCGCTGTCGATGGCCGACAACTGTGTCGCATCGGTGTAGATCACGATTTCCCGTTTGGTGAATTTCAGGGTTTCCCGCGCCGCCGAAAGGCGGGCTTGACTGTTTTTCAGGTCGGCCGAAATCTGGTCCAGGCGATTGGTCAAGTCCGACTGTTGGCGCAGCATGACGGCGACTTGTTCGGCGTAATTGCTGACCCCGTGCTCGGCTTCGAATGCGTGCAGGCGCTTTTCCGCGGCGGCCAATTGGCCCTGCACGCCGATGCGCTCGGCCGACAGAAACTTGGATTCCTCGCGCGCATAGATATTTCGCCGTTCGGCGAGATACTCTTCGATGAGGTCATTCAGCAGTTTTGCGGCCAATTCGGGATCGCCGTGGCGGAACGTCACATTGATGATGTTCGCTTCGGGAACCTGTTGAAGGCGCAGGTCCTTGGTCATCCTGAGAACCGCGAGTTCAAGCGCCTTCTCCGGCGTCAGCGGCTTGGTCGGAAGAAAATCGGGAAACGTTTTCGGATAGACTCTGTCAATGCCGAATTTCTTCAATACTTTCTGCTTCAACGGCACGCTTCCCAGGATTGCCAATTCCGAGTTGACGATTTCGCCGCGATCGAGCGACAGGATGTTTCGGGTGTTGATATCCGGCGCCAGGGTGTATTCGCGGCCGAGAAGCAGCAGCAGGCGGCTTTGCGTCTCGAACGATTTCGGCAGGAGAACGACGGCGGCGATTCCAAGGGCGATGGGGATCAAGAACGCCGTCAGCATCAGGCGAAGATGGCGGAACGCGAATGCCGTCATTTCGCGAGCATGATTCCCCTTCGATCTCGAATTGTTGTTCTGGGTGCTTGTCGCATTCGCTGTCATGATCGGCTTTCCATCCGGGGCGCGTTGCTCCGAGTGCGCCGCCAAGCTAACGTGTCGCAGCTTGAACTCAATTGACGGAAATCAACCGTTCGATGCGGATTCTGATGATTGGGGACCTTAATTCCGGGCTGATGGCGGCTAAAATCGGTCCCCTTGTCGCCAGCGGTTGGGTAAAAAGGATAATATTCCTTAGCCAGTTTGCCGGCCCCCCCGAAGAAAAAGTCGATTATCTGGTCGTGCCGGATGTTTCCGGTTTCTGCCGCCGGACCTTTCGTCGGGTGCGCGCCGCCTTCTCGGCGATGCGCCGAAAGCCCGACTTGATCGTCGCCTACAACGTCAATCCATTCGGTTATCTGGCTTGGCTGCTGTCGCGCCTCTACGGCGTGCCCTATGGGGTCGGTGTCATCAGCGGCCCGCTGGAGATGGAGGGCGGCGGCGTGCAGATCGAAAATCGTCTTCTCGCGCGGTTCCCGTTTCTCGCCCCCGTCAACGAGCGGATGGCGCTTTTCGCGCTGCGCCGTGCCTTGTTCGTGACGACGACCGGGAACGCGACGCGCGATTATCTGATCGGACGCGGCATACCGGACTCGCGCGTTTACGTACTGCCGAGCGTCGTGGACCCGGCGCGCTTCCATCCGCGCGACGTTCCGCGCGATATCGACGTCGTGTGTCTTACCAACCTAATTGCCCGCAAGCGGGTCGACCGTCTTTTTGAGATCGCCAAGGCGTTGCGACCGAAGTATCCCGGCCTGAAGATAGAGATCGTGGGTGACGGGCCGTTACAGGCCGAGTTGAAAGCTCGCGTGCGTGCAATGGGTCTTGAGACGTGCATCGGTTTCGCCGGCTGGCAAGGCGATGTGCGCCCGTTCTTGTGGCGGGCGCGGATATTCGCGCTGACCTCGGTCACCGAAGGTTTGCCCCTGGCGCTGATCGAGGCGATGGGATGCGGGGTGCCCGGCGTTGTCGGCCGCGTCGGCGATGTGGAAGATATTATAATTGAAGGAAAAAACGGGCATCTCGTGCCGGAAGGCGACGTGGCGGCCTATGCCGTGGCGATCGATGCGTTGCTTGCCGATCCGGCGCGACGCGACCGGCTCGCGGCCGCCGCGGGGGAGACGGTCGCATCCGGTTACACGGTCGCGGCCGGGGTGCAGACCTGGGCACGAATCCGTGCTGACTGGATCGCGCCCGACGCGGGCGTTCAAAACAGCGAGCGATCCTTAAGGTCGAACGGGGCGACGTCCAAATAGTACACACCGTTGTAGGTCGCGATTTCGAGCACGAATCCCTTGCGGTGCGTGCGAAGCGGCCCAGAATCGCTCACGAAAAGCTCGAGCAGGGCGAAGTTGGTGATCGTCAATCCGTCGATTCCGCCATTGAGCCGATTGACGATCTTGCCGTCCCATTTGGCGATGACGGGCGGGGCGGAACTGTTCGAGATGGTGTCCCAGACCAGGCCTGGAATCGACTTGTTGGAGAGTTTGAGCGATTTCAGGGTGAGCGAGTTATTGTAGGAATTGCCGGTCCAGAACGGGATATTGTTGAAGTAGACCTTGATCGATACGTCGGGGAATCCGTCGCCGCGCAGGGATTTGGTCGGGCCGGCAACGTCGGAATCGATCCTGGTGCCGTAAATGTAGGCATAGGGCTTATCGGGAAACTGAGCCGTCGCCGGCATCGCCAATAGGACGCCGGCCAAGGCTGCCGCTAAAATCGCAACCCCGCACCGGCTTCCCGGCGACCGTCGGCGCGGCCAGATGCTCATCATGGGCGGTATCTCCTGCGCAGGTGGCCGTAAGATACGCGCACGATGCGGAGGGCGACTTGACGGCTGTCAAACGCTGAAATTCCGTTTGATGTCAGGGTGCAAGCCATGTCGTCGCCTCCTTCTCCCTCATCCATGGTGCAAGGCCTGGCCGCCCGCACGCTGACCATCGTCAGGCAGGCGGGCGTACTTGCCTCGGGGCACGTCGGCGCGCAAGCGCTGCTGATTCTCGCGTCGCCATTGCTGACGCGGTTGTTCACGCCCGCCGACTTGGGCACCTATGGCGTCATCGCGGCAATCGTCGCCGTGCCTGCGGCGATCGCCAACGCCCATTTCGATCAGGCGATCGTGCTGCCGCGAAGCGAGCGCAGTGCCGCGCACGTGGCCGCGATGGCCTCCGCCGCCGTGTTCGTCGTGGCGTCGTTGGTGCTGGCGGTGACGGCCGTTGGGCACGTTTGGCTAGCGACGCGCGGATTCGGCGATCTGCTGTGGTTCGGCGCGCCGTGGCTCGTCGGGTTCGGCCTGTATCGCGTATTGGACCAATGGGCCATTCGCGGCGAACGGTTCGGTCGTTCCGCGACGGCGCAAGGAGTCCGCACCGCGACGATGCTGGCCGTGCAATGCGTCGGCGGATTGTTCGTCGCGTCCCCGGCGATGTTGCTGGCCGGCCAAATGCTCGGGCAATGGCTGGGCACGCTCTTTTTGGCGAAGGGATTCCGTCGCTGGTTGTCGCCGCATTGGCTGAGCACGGCGCGCTTTAGAGTTTTGGCGCACAAGTATCGTGCGTTTCCGACATTCGGCAGCCCCCAGGCGCTGGTCA
>CAZDFF010000098.1:0-12140 GCA_964504425.1 uncultured Hyphomicrobiales bacterium | reverse complement strand
CCAAATCAACTCGTCCTACAATGCCTATGACCTTAACCGGACAGCCGTGGACTTGTTCCGGGCATCCACGTCTTTTTTTTTAAGAAGTCGTGGATCGCCGGAACAAGTCCGGCGATGACGCTTAGGGGAAGCGTTCGCGTCCCGGATCGAACAAACGGACGCCGGTTAGTTCGCCGTCGATTTGGCGAAGTGGTTGACGATGTCGGTCGCGCTGATCATGCCCTTGAGCAGGCCGTCGTCGACGATAGGCACGTGGCGGAAGTGCTTCTCGCTCATCGTCCGCGCCACGTCCGAAACCTTGTCGGTCGAGGCGCAGGTGGTGACGTCGGCGGTCACGAACCGGTCGATGGGGTCGTTCAGGCACCCGCCGCCGATCCTGGCGATGGTCTTGATGATGTCGCGTTCCGACAGCACGCCGACCAGCCCGCCTTCGGCGTCGCAGACCAGCAGCAGGCCGACCCGCTGCTCGGTCAGGAACTTGCAGGCCTGCAGCATCGTCGTGCCGGTCGTGATGTAGTGCGGCACGATCATGTCGGCGCCCTTGACGTCCTTTACCGTGGCCGGCTTCGCGGGGGGTGGTGGGCTCATCGGTTGACTCTCAAATCCGCCTCGTTCCAAAACTTTCTGCTGCACGCCCCAATGGCTGCCGAGCAGGCGTTCCATGTGGGCGGCGTGTTCCGTATGACGCGACGTCTCGCGTTCCCTCGCGGCCTGCTGCCGGGCGCGGAGCACCGCCTGTTCGGCGGCGAAATCGCTGGGTTTGTCCGCGGGCATGAAAGGGGCTCGTCGATTGTCGTCCGGCGGCGATCTTAACCGAAAAACGGATCCGGGAAAGGTCTATTGCCGGCCCAGCGAGGGGTGGATCACCCGGTCGCCGGGCGCGATGCCGAGGCGCCTCGCGGTGCCGGCCAGGACCTCCAGGACGGCATAGGCCGGCACGCCCGAGGAAACGATATCGAGGCTGTAAGGCTTGGTCTCCTGGACGATCGCGACCACGTGCCCGTCGCCGCGAATGAAGATCATGTCCAGCGACAGATGCGTGTTTTTCATCCACATGTCGATGATCTGCGGTGCCGGGAACAGGAACAGCATGCCCGCGTCGGCGGCCATGGCCTCGCGGTGCTGCAGGCCCTGGGCGCGCTGCCGGTCGTCGGTGGCCAATTCGACGTCGAGACGCACCGGACCCTTGCCCGTGACGATGGTGATTTCCGACCGCTCGAATCGGATTTCGGCCGCCGCCGGCGCCGGACACGCGGTGGCGACCAGCAACAGGAGCGCGAAAATGAGCTTCAATGCCCTTTCCGCGACTCCCGGCAACAGCCGACTGTTTCCGATTTGTAACCGGACGTATCCGGGGACGATCGACCGCATTTTTTGTAATCCTTTGAATACAAATCGCTTTTAACTTGTTGGCAGGGCGGCGGCGAGCGATTATTTTGCAGGCGTCGCCGTTCCGGCATACCTTGGACGGCGACCAATCGCGCGGGGCGAGATCACCCCGGCAAGAAACGGGGGAACGCGTGGCGCGTGCTTTCAGCCTGGGTCTGTCGCTGGCCGTCCTCTGGGCCCTCCTTTCCGGACATACCTCGACCTTCATCGTAACACTGGGCGTGTTGTCCGTCCTGCTGGTCGTTTATCTGGCGCATCGCAAGGACGTCGCTGACCATGAGGGTCACCCGCGGCACCTGTTCCGGCTGGTCTTCGTCTATTGGCCGTGGCTGATGTGGGAAATCGTCAAGTCCAGCATCGCGGTCTCCAAATTGATCCTGAAGAACCCGATGCCGCTCAGCCCCTGCGTCGTCGAGATCGAGGCGACCCAGGCGAGCGAGGCCGGCCGGGTCACCTACGCCAATTCCATCACCCTGACGCCGGGCACCGTGACGCTGTCGATGGACGGCCCGCGAATGGCGATCCACGCCATCACCCGCCCGATGGGCGAAGACCTGTTGGGCGGCGACATGGACCGGCGCATCACTTCGATTTCCGACGACCGCATCCCCTCTCCCGCCGCGAAAGGGAGCGCCTGACATGTTCGCCGCCGGCATGGCCGCCGTCATCGTCGCCATGGCGCTGGCGCTGGTGCGCGCGCTGAAGGGACCGACCGTCTACGACCGCATCCTGGCGGTCAACGCCTTCGGCACGCTGACGGTGCTGTTCATCGCCGTGCACGGCTTCCTGACCGGCCGGCCCGAATGGCTGGACATCGCGCTGGTCTACGCGCTGATCAATTTCATCGGTACCATCGCCGTCACCAAGTACGTCGCCGGGTCGCGCCTGGGGCTGCCGACGAAGCGCGACGAAAACGCCGAGAGCGACATCTGATGGCGATCGTGCTCGACGCGCTGAGCTGGGCCGCGATCGTCGCGGGCGGCCTGTTGCTGATTATCGGTGCCGTCGGCATCCTGCGCTTTCCCGACGTCTACGCCCGCATGCACGCGGCCGGCATCATCGACACCCTCGGCGCCGGCCTGCTGCTGCTGGGTTTGGCGTTCCAAGCCGGCTTCTCGCTGATCGCCGTGAAGCTGTTCCTGATCCTGGGCTTCATCTTCTTCACCAGCCCGACCACCACCCATGCGTTGGCGCGGGCCGCGATGGAAGACGGCGTAAAACCCATCACGGTCGACGACGCCAAGGACGGTGCGCCATCGAACAGCTGATCGACATCGTCCTGCTGGTGTTCATGGCCGTGACCGCGATCGCGCTGATCCGGCTGCGCAACCTGTTCGTGGTCGCCATGCTGTCGGGCATCTTCAGCCTCACGGGCGCACTGCTGTGGGTCGTGCTGGACGCGGTCGACGTCGCCTTCACCGAGGCCGCCGTCGGCGCGGGGATCGCGACCGTCCTGATTCTGGCGACCCTGGCGCTGACCGGCAGCGAGGAAAAGGTCCACAAGGGAAAGGGCCTGATGCCGTTCCTTCTGGTCGCGGTCACCGGCGCGGCGCTGACCTACGGCACCTTCGACATGCCGCGCTACGGCGACCCGAACGCGCCCGCCAACCGCCACGTCGCGCCCCGCTACATCGAACGGTCGGGCACGGAAGTCGGCCCGCCCAACATCGTGACCTCGGTGCTGGCCAGTTATCGCGGCTACGACACGTTGGGCGAAACGACGGTGATTTTCACGGCGGCGGTCGGCGTGCTGGCCATCATCGGCCGCGGCCGCCGGCGCAAGAAGGCCGAGGGCGCGGCCAAGGACAAGGAGGGCGGCAATGGATCGTAACGCCATCTTCCGCGTCGTTTCCAAGATGCTGATTCCGCCGATCCTGCTGTTCGCGCTGTATGTGCAGTTCCACGGCGATTTCGGCCCGGGCGGCGGATTCCAGGCCGGCGTCATCTTCGGCAGCGCCTTCATCCTGTACGCGATCATTTACGGCGTCGACACGGTGCGGCGCGTGATCCCGTCCTGGGTCACGCGCCTGGGCCTGGCCGCGGGGGTACTGATTTACGCCGGGACCGGCGTCGCCGGCTTGCTCATGGGTGGCAACTACCTCAATTACTCGGTCCTGGCGCACGATCCCCTGCACGGCCAGCATTGGGGCATCTTTTCCGTCGAACTGGGCGTCGGCATCACCGTGGCGTCCGCCATGGTCACGATCTTCCTGACCTTCGCCGGACGGGAGCGCTGAGGCGATGGAAACCCTCGGGCTGTTCAATTACTGGATCGTGGTCGTCATGATGATGGCCGGGTTCTACGTCGTCATCGCCCAGGACAACCTGATCAAGAAGATCGTCGGCCTGAACATCTTCCAGGTTTCCGTGTTCGTGCTCTACATCTCGATGGGCAAGGTCGACGGCGGCACCGCGCCGATCCTCGATCCGGCCATCAAGCTCTACTCCAACCCGCTGCCCAGCGTCCTGATCCTGACCGCCATCGTGGTCGGCGTCGCGACGACCGCATTGGGTTTGGCGCTGGTGGTCCGCATCAAGGAAGCCTTCGGCACCATCGAGGACGACGAAATCGCGGCCCAGGAGCACGACCGGTGATCCTGCGCCACCTGCCCGCGCTCATCATCGTAGTGCCGCTGATGTCGGCGCCGCTGTGCGTCGTCATGCGGCATGGCCGCGCGGCGTGGGCGCTGGCGACGGCGATTTCGTGGGCGGCGCTGGCCGCTGCCGTCAAGCTGCTGCTGACCGTCCAGGCGTCCGGTCCCATCGTCTACCTGCTGGGCGACTGGGAGGCCCCGTGGGGCATCGAATACAAGGTCGATCTGCTGAACGCCTTCATGCTGGTGATCGTCTCGGCGATCGGCGCGCTGACGTCGGTCTACGCGCGGCGCAGCGTGGATCGGGAAATCCCGGCCGAGCGGCATTACCTGTTCTATTCGATGTTCCTGTTGTGCCTGACCGGCCTGATGGGCATCGCGATCACCGGCGACGCCTTCAACCTGTTCGTGTTCCTGGAAATCTCGTCGCTGTCGTCCTACGTGCTGATCAGCCTGGGCCGCGACCGCCGGGCGCTGACGGCGGCCTACCGCTACTTGATCATGGGCACCATCGGCGCGACTTTCTACATCATCGGCGTCGGCCTGATGTACATGATGACCGGCACGCTCAATATCGGCGACCTCGCGACGTTGCTGCCCGCCGTCATCGACACGCGCACGATCCAGGTCGCCTTGGCGTTCCTGACGGTCGGCATCTGCCTGAAGATGGCGCTTTTCCCGCTGCACATGTGGCTGCCGAACGCCTATGCCTACGCGCCCTCCGCCGTGACCGTGTTCCTGGCGGCGACCGCGACCAAGATCGCGATCTATGCCCTGGTCCGCGTCTACTTCACCATGTTCGGTGCGACCGGTGTGGCCCACAGCGTGGCCTTGCGCGACGCGCTGATGGCGTTGGCCGTGCTCGGCATGTTCGCGGGTTCGATCGTCGCCATCTACCAGACCGACATCAAGCGGATGCTGGCCTATTCGTCCATCGCCCAGGTCGGCTACATGATTCTCGGCATCGGCTTCGCCACCGCGACGGGCCTGACCGGCGGCCTGCTTCACGTCTTCAATCACGCGCTGATGAAGGGCGCGCTGTTCATGGCGGTCGGCGGCGTCGTCTATCGCATGGGCTCGGCCCATCTCGACGATTTTCGCGGCCTCGGCCGCAAGATGCCGCTGACCATGGCGGCGTTCGTCGCCGGCGGCCTTAGCCTGATCGGCGTGCCGCTGACGGTCGGCTTCATCAGCAAGTGGTACCTGATCCTGGCGGCGCTGGAAAAAGGCTGGTGGTGGATCGCCGTGCTGGTGGTGCTGAGTTCCTTGCTCGCCGTGATCTACGTCTGGCGGGTGGTCGAGGTCGCCTACTTCCAGCCCTCGCCCACGCCCGACGCGCCGGTGCGCGAGGCGCCGAAGTGGATGCTGATTCCGACCTGGATCCTGGTCGCCGCCTCGATCTGGTTCGGCATCGACGCCACCCGTACCGTCGGCATCGCCAAAAGCGCGGCCGAGTTCCTGCTGAAGGGCGGCTCATGACCCCGTCCACGGCGATATGGCTTTCCATGGCGGTGCCGCTGCTGGGCGGCGTCCTGATCCTGCTTGCCGGCAAATGGCCCAACCTGCGCGAGACGGTCACGTTGTCGACCGCCGCGATCCTGTTCCTGATCGTGCTGTCGTTGGCCGGGCCGGTACTGGGCGGCGCGCAACCGTCGCTGGTCTTGCCGGAAATGCTGCCGGGGCTGCGCATCGCCTTCGTCATCGAGCCTTTGGGCATGACCTTCGGCCTGGTCGCGAGCTTCCTCTGGATCGTCACGTCGCTTTACTCCATCGGCTACATGCGCGGCCATCACGAACGGAACCAGACCCGGTTCTATTTCTTCTTCGCGGTCGCCATCGCGTCCACCATGGGCGTCGCGTTCTCCGGCAACATGCTGACGCTGTTCGTCTGCTACGAGGTGCTGACGATCTCGACCTTCCCGCTGGTCACGCATTCCGGCACCGACGAGGCCAAGAAGGCCGGGCGCGTCTATCTCGGCATTCTGCTCGGCACCTCGATCGGCCTGCAGATGGTCGCCGTCGTCTGGACGTGGTCGGTGGCGGGCACCCTCGATTTCACCAAGGGCGGCATCCTGCAGGGCAAGATCGAGGGCGTCGCGGTCGGCGTCATGCTGGCGCTTTATATCTTCGGCATCGGCAAAGCGGCCGTGATGCCGTTCCACCGCTGGCTGCCCGCCGCGATGGTGGCGCCGACCCCGGTCAGCGCGCTCTTGCACGCGGTCGCGGTCGTCAAGGCGGGCGTGTTCACGGTGCTGAAGGTCGCGGTCTACATCTTCGGCATCGATTTCATCGCTGCCCAGGGCACCGGCGGCTGGTTGATCTACGTCGCCGGATTCACGGTGATCGTCGCCTCGATCATCGCCCTGGCGCAGGACAACCTGAAGCGCCGGCTCGCCTATTCGACCGTCAGCCAGCTTTCCTACGTGGTGCTGGCGACCGCGATCCTGGCGCCGCTTTCGACCGTCGGCGCGGCGCTGCACATCGTCGCCCACGCCTTCGGCAAGATCACGCTGTTCTTCGCCGCCGGCGCCATCATGGTCGCCAGCCACAAGACCGAGGTCAGTCAGCTTGCCGGCATCGGCCGGCGCATGCCGTGGACCATGACCGCGTTCGCCATCGGCGCGCTGTCCATGATCGGCGTGCCGCCGACCGCCGGCTTCATCAGCAAGTGGTACATCCTGCAAGGCGCCATCGAAGCCCACCAGATGGTCGCGATCGCGGTGATCGTCGTCAGCACCCTGTTGAACGCCGGCTATTTCATCCCGATCGTCTATGCCGCGTTCTTCCGCAAGGAAGCGCCGCCGGAAGCGCATCACGGCCATGGCGACGATCATGGGCACGTTAAAACCGACCACGGCGAGGCGCCCCTGCCCTCGGTGATCGCGTTGACCGTCACGGCGGCCGGCACGGTGGTGCTGTTCTTCATGTCCGACGCGGCGATCGAACTCGCCCGCATGTTGATCGGAGGATGACGATGAGCGAACCCGATCCGACGAAGGTTCATTGGCTCCGCCGCCCCGAGACGATCCGCAAGCTGTGGATCGGCGGCATCGCGTTGCTGGTCGTCGTCGCCCTGCTGGACGTCGTCATCCACAAGCACGCGTACTTCGCCGTCGACGGCACGTTCGGTTTCTATTCGTGGTACGGGTTCCTGACCTGCGTGGCGATGGTTGTGTTCGCCAAGGTGTTGGGCGTTATCCTGAAACGCGGGGACGATTATTATGAGCGCGACTAGCGTGTTCCCGCCCGCATTGGTCCTGGTGCTCGGCGCGCTGGCGCTGCCGCTGGTGCGCGGCCACGCGCGCTCGATCCTGGTCCTGGCCCTGCCGTTGCTGACCCTGTGGCTGGTGTGGCAGGTCCCGGACGGCCCGGCGATGACCGTCGGCTTCCTGGATTACACCCTGACGCCGGTGAAGGGCGACGCGCTCGGCCGCCTGTTCGCCACGGTCTTTTCGATCATGGCCTTCGCCGGCGGCCTGTTCGCGCTCAAGCAAAGCCGCGTGCTGGAATTGTCGGCCGCGTTTCTCTACGGCGGCAGCGCCATCGGCGTCGCCCTGGCCGGCGACCTGATCACCGTCTTCGTCTTCTGGGAGGTCATGGCCGTCGGCTCGACCCTGGTGGTCTGGGCGGCGGGCAGCGAGGCCGCCTACAAGGCATCGATGCGCTATCTGCTGGTGCACCTGTTCGGCGGCGTGGTGCTGATGGTCGGCATCGTCGCCCACGTCGCGGCGACCAAGAGCGTCGGTTTCGCGGCCATGAAGCCCGACTCGTTCGGCACCTGGATGATCCTGATCGGCTTCCTGCTGAACGCGGGCGCGCCGCCGTTCTCGGCCTGGCTGCCCGACGCCTACCCCGAGGCCTCGCCGGGCGGCATGGTGTTCCTGTCCGCGTTCACCACCAAGACCGCCGTCTACGTGCTGCTGCGCGGGTTCCCGGGCGCCGAAATCCTGATCTACGTCGGCATCTACATGGCGTGCTACGGCATCGTCTACGCGCTCTTGGAAAACGACATGCGGCGCATCCTCGCCTACAGCATCGTCAACCAGGTCGGGTTCATGATCTGCGGCATCGGCATCGGCACCGAGCTGGCGCTGAACGGCGCCGCCGCGCACGCCTTCACGCACATCATCTACAAGGCGCTGCTGCTGATGTCGGCCGGATCTGTCCTCTTGATGACCGGCCGGCGCAAGTGTTCCGACCTGGGCGGCCTGTTCCAAAGCATGCCGCTGACCTGCATATGCGGCATTATCGGCGCGCTGTCGATCTCGTCGTTCCCGCTGACGTCGGGCTTCATCAGCAAGTCGATGATCTCGCAGGCGGCCGGCGACGGGCATCTGACGTTCGCCTGGTTCATGCTGACGGCGGCCTCGGCCGGCGTCTTCCTGCATGCCGGCATCAAGTTCCCCTGGTTCGTGTTCTTCCAGAGGGATTCCGGGCTGCGGCCGCCGGATCCGCCGTGGAACATGAAGGCGGCGATGATCCTGTTCTCGGCGTTGTGCATCGGCCTCGGCGTGTTCCCCGAACCGCTTTATCGCCTGCTGCCCTATCCGGTGACCTACGTGCCCTACACCGCGACCCACGTGGTCGAGATGTTGCAGTTGCTGTTGTTCTCGGGGCTCGCCTTCTTCGTCATGCTGCCGGCGATGAAACGCACCCTGACCATCACCCTCGATTTCGACTGGCTCTATCGGCGCCTGGGCCCGACCGTACTGGGCCGGATCGTGCACGACATCGCCCTGGCCCGCCGCTCGATGGAGAACGCGGCGTGGCACCGGCTGGAAGTCTTTTCTCGCTTCGTCGAGCGCCACCACGGCCCCAATGGCGCGATGGCCCGCATCCTGCCGACCGGCGCGATGGTGTTCGTGGTGGTGCTGTTGCTGGCGGGCTACCTGGTGCTCTACCTGGCGCGGGGGTAGAAGCCCCTACCCGCCGAGGAACAGGCGCCCGACGTCCGGGTTCTTGAGCAGGTCGTTGCCCTTGCCGGCCAGCGCCAGCTGTCCCGATACCAGCACGTAGCCGAGGTCGGCGAATTCCAGGCCCTTCTTGGCGTTCTGTTCGACCATGACGATGGTCTTGCCCTCGACCCGTTGCAGATCGTCGAGGATTTCGAACACCATGTCGATGAAGCGCGGTTCCAGTCCGATCGAGGGCTCGTCGACCAGCAGCACGTCCGGTTCCATCACCAGCGCGCGGGAAATTTCCAGCAGCCGCCGCTCGCCGCCCGACAGCACGCCCGCCTTCTTGTCCTTGCGCTCTGCCAGGCGCGAATACTTGTCGAACACCTTGTCGGCGGCCTTCTTGGCGTCCGCCGGCCGGTCCATCAGGAACCCGCCCATCAGCAGGTTTTCTTCCACCGTCATGTCGGGGAACACCGAATTGTCCTGCAGGATGTAGGCGATGCCGGCCTTCTTCAGCTTTTCGTTCGGCGACAGGCGGGTGACGTCCTCGCCCTTCATGCGGATCGCGCCGCCGGTGATGTTGGTAAAGCCGTAGATCGAATGCAGCACCGTCGACTTGCCGGCGCCGTTCGGCCCGATCAGGCACAGCGACTGGCCCTTGCCGACGAACAGGTCGAACGAATGCAAAATCTCCATCTTGCCGTATCCGGCCAGCAGCCCGTCGATGGCGAGCAGCGGGTCGCCCGCGACGAGCGAGCGCAGGTAATCGGCGCTCGGCCGGTCGGCGGCGATCTTTTCCGCTTCCTTGGCGACCTGATCGACCGACAGGACGGTCTCGACGCCGCCCAGGCCGTAACCGCTGATGCGCCGTTTCGCCGCCGTTTCGCTGTCTTCGGCCATCAGTGCGCCCCCAGGTAGGCGTCGATGACGCGCTGGTCGTTTTGAATCTGCTCCGGGGCACCTTCGGCCAGCAGTTCGCCGTGCGCCAGGCAGTAGATGTGTTGCGCCAGGTTCATGATCACGCGCATGTTGTGCTCGATCACCAGCAAGGTGATGCCGAGATCGGCGTTGGCCCGCTTCAAGCGGTCGATCAACCCGTTGATCAGGGTCGGATTGATGCCCGCCGTCGGTTCGTCGAGCAGCAACAATTTAGGCCCGTTCATCAGCGCCATGGCGAATTCGAGCAGTTTTTGCTGGCCGAACGACAAATCGCCCGCCATCAGGTGGCGCTTGGAAAACAGCCCGACGAATTCCAGCAGTCCCTCGGCGCGTTCGGTGTCCTCGCGCTGGAACGCGGAAAACAGCGACCACATCCCCTCGTCCCGGGTCGGGCGGCTGATCAGCATGTTCTGCACGCAGGTCATCTTCTTGTAGATGCGCGTCTGCTGAAACGTGCGCAGCATCCCCGAGCGGGCGATTTCAAGCACGCGCAGGTGCGATATCTCCCGATCCTCGAACTTGATGCTGCCGGCGTCGATCGGATGGTAGCCGACGATCGAATTGAACAGCGTCGTCTTGCCCGATCCGTTGGGCCCGATCAGGCCGGTGATGCTGCCGGCCGGCACCTTCAGCGAGATGTCGTGGTTGGCGACGACGCCGCCGAACGCCTTGGAAACGCCGGTCACTTCGAGGAGCGCCTCGGTCATCGCGCCGCCTCCTTGGCTTCCGTGGGCGCATCCTCGACCTTGTGGCCGAACCGCTCCGGCCATTTCGCCTTGATCCAGCCCATGATGCCTTGCGGGAAGAAGACGACGATGACGACAATCAGCCCGCCGAGGGCAACCCGCTGCCAGCCCAGCAGGTAGGTCCAGAAAACCTCCTGGGTGATGTGGAAGATGACGGCGCCGATGACCGGCCCCCACAGCGTCCCCTTGCCGCCCAGGATCGCCATCAGCACCATCCATACGCCAAACGTCGGACCGGCGAAGGCGACGTCGATCGGATCGATGAAGCCGATCAGGTTGCCGACCCCCGCGCCAGCTAATGCGGTAAAGAACCCGGACACGCACCACGCCATAGTCTTGTAGCGGGTGGTGCGGATGCCCATGGCCTCGGCCTTGTCCTCGTCGTCGCGGATGGCGTTGATCGCCAGGCCGAAACGGTTGGAATAGAGCCAACGCAGCGTAAAGAAGGCGGCGACGGCGACGCCGAAGAAATAGAAGTAGAAGAAGGCGCCGCGGCTGCCCAGGCTGTCGGGGAAGATCGGCGTGACCAGCCCCGATCCGGCGCCGATGTAGTCGATGCCGTTGGCGATCTCGCCCGCCGCCAGCCCCAGGCCCAGTGTGCAGATGCCGAAGTACTGCCCGCGCATGCCCAGGATCGCCGATCCCAGGACCGCCGCCAGCAGGACCGCCGCGACCGCGCCCAGCGCCGCGCCGACGCCGAAGCCCATCACGAAATCGAACGACGACAGCAGGCTTTGCGCGCCGCCCGCCTTTTCCGTGTAGGTCGCGATGTCGAAGAACATGTCGCGCTGGGTCACGGCGGTGACGTACATGCCGACGCCGAAGAAGACCACGTTGCCGAACGAGTTGTAGCCCATCTGTCCGCCGATGACGTCCCAGCTCATGGCGATGATGACCATGACCCAGAGCATGGCAAGCTGGCTCTCGTAATTCGGGAACAGGAAAGGCGCCGCCACCGAGACGACCAGGATCGCCAGGTACACCGGCGTTTTTTGTCGCGTCCAGTTCATTTCAGGTATTTCCGCTGGCGGCCGAGCCGGTAGTTGCGCCAGGCCAGGATGACGACCAGGAGCGAGAACACGAAGGCGATCTGGAATTCGGCGCCGAGCAGGAAGCCGGCGACGTTTTCGGCGACGCCGAGCCCGAAGCCCGCGAACACCACGGCGGCCAGATTGCCGAGCCCGGCGACGACCACGATCATGAACGCGCGGACCGTGTAGACCAGCCCGACGTAGGGATGGATGATCCAGGTCATCACGATCAGCGAGCCGGCGACGCCGCAAATCGCGCCGTTCAGCGCGAAGGTGGTGGCGTACACTTTATCGGTATCGATGCCGAGGATGCGCGCCGCGCGGGCGTTCTGCGCGGTCGCCCGGATCGCCTGTCCGAGCCGCGATTTCTTGAGGAACAGCACCAGCCCGACGGCGAAGGCGAGCGAGATGAAGAACGACACGACCTTGATCTGGGTGACCGATACCCGGTTGTCGAACAACTGGTAGTTATCGAGCCCCGAGTCGGCGGAAACGATGTCGGCGCCGAACACCTCGTTCATGAGCTGCTGCAACAGGATGCTG
>CAZDFF010000097.1:0-12173 GCA_964504425.1 uncultured Hyphomicrobiales bacterium | reverse complement strand
TGGGCGGCTGCACCGAAATGCGCGCGCCGCCGTCGGATCTGGCGAAGCTGCTGACGGAGCGGGCGGCGGACACGGTCGAGAGCTTCCGCGCCGACAAGAACCTGTCGCAATTTGCCGATCAGATTCGCACCGCCCGCGCGGTGGCGATCCTGCCGCACGTCTACAAGGCCGGATTCATCCTCGGCGCCGAGGGCGGCAACGGCGTGCTGATCGCCAAGACGTCGCCCGGCCAGTGGGGCGCGCCCGCGTTCTATACCCTCGCTTCCGGCAGCGTCGGTTTCCAAGCCGGATTGCAGGACGTGGAAATGCTGCTGATCATCCGCAACGAGAAGGCACTTCAGGCGATCTTGAAGAACCAGGGCAAGTTCGGCGCCGACGGCGGCATCACGGTGGGCGTATTCGGCGCCGGCATGGAAGCATCCACCACGACGGCGGTCGGCGCCGACGTGCTGGCGTTCGCCCGTTCGCGCGTCGGGCTTTACGGCGGCATCTCGCTGGAAGGCGCGGCGCTGGTCCGGCGCAAAGACGTGAACGAGGCCGCCTACGGCCCCGGCGCCACGCCGCAGGCCATCGTGATCGAGAACCGCTTTCCGTATCCGCCGGCCGACCGGCTGCGCCAGGTCCTTGCCAAGCAATAGCAAGCACGCCCGGGCCCTGATGTTCCAGGGCACCGGGTCGGACGTCGGCAAGTCGCTGCTGGTCGCCGGGCTGGCGCGCGCGTTCGTGCGCCGCGGATTGGCGGTGCGCCCGTTCAAGCCGCAAAACATGTCGAACAACGCCGCCGTGGTCGCGGGCGGCGGCGCCGAAATCGGCCGCGCCCAGGCGTTGCAGGCCGTCGCCTGCGGAGTGCCGGCCACCGTGCACATGAACCCGGTGCTGCTGAAGCCGCAGACCGACGTCGGCGCCCAGGTGATCGTGCAGGGCAAGGTGACCGGCAACGCCGAGGCCCGCGACTACCACGCGCTGAAGCCAAAGCTGCTCGCCAAGGTGATGGAGAGTTTCGGGATTTTGCGCGCCGAGGCCGATCTGGTTTTGGTGGAAGGCGCCGGCAGCGCGGCGGAGGTCAATCTGCGCCAAGGCGACATCGCCAACATGGGCTTCGCGTTGGAAGCCCACGTCCCCGTCGTGCTGATCGGCGACATCGACCGGGGCGGCGTCATCGCCAGCCTGGTCGGCACGCATGTGTTATTGGAGAAAGCCGAGCGCGACCTGTTGGCGGGCTATATCGTCAACAAGTTCCGCGGCGATCCGACGCTGTTCGACAACGCCTTGCCGATCGTCGAAAAGCACACCGGCCTGAAGTGCTTCGGCGTCGTGCCCTGGTTCGACGGCGCGCGCCTGCTGCCGAAGGAGGACGCGGCCTCGCTCGACAACGCACCCGCCGACGCGACTGCCGACGCGCCGATCAAGGTCGCGGTGCCGCGCCTGGCCCACATCGCCAATTTCGACGATCTGGACCCCTTGCGCGTGGAGCCGGACGTGGAAGTGCGGATGATCGAGGCCGGCGAAGCCCTGCCCGGCGACGCTGACCTGGTGCTGATCCCCGGATCGAAAACGACGCTGTCCGACCTCGCCCATCTTCGCAAACAGGGCTGGGACATCGACATCTTCGCCCACGTCCATCGCGGCGGCATGGTGGTCGGCCTGTGCGGCGGCTTCCAGATGCTGGGACGCCGAATCGCCGATCCTGACGGCATCGAGGGGCCGGCCGGCGAAGCGCCCGGCCTCGGCCTGCTCGACATCGAAACGACCATGGCCGGCGAAAAGGTGCTGGGCGTCGCTTCCGGCGTCGAGGTCGCCTCGGGCGAAGCCGTGCAGGGCTACGAAATGCACATGGGCGAAACCACCGGCGGCGACCTGGCGCGGCCCTGGCTGGCGCTTGCCGACGGGCGTTTCGACGGCGCGGTTTCGGCGGAGCGGCGGATCATGGGCAGCTACGTGCACGGCATCTTCGCCGCCGACGGCTTCCGCCGCGCCTTCCTGGCCCGCATCCGCGCCGGCCGCGCGTCGGACGTCGCCTACGAGGCCCGGATCGAAGCCGTGCTCGACGGCTTGGCCGAACACCTGGAACGCCACCTCGATCTCGACGCGCTGCTCGCCGCCGCGCGTTAGAGCGCGAACCGTACCAGGGCGACGACGGCGACCGCCAGCGCATCGATCAGGCACGCCACGACGTAGACATAAAGCGCGCGGTCGATATGGGCGACGGTGGCCTTGGCCGTGCCGTCGCCGATCCAGGGATCGTTGACCGTGTATTCGGTGTAGCGGCGCGGCCCCGCCAGCGCCACGCCCAGCGCGCCCGCCATGGCGCCTTCGGGCCAGCCCGCGTTGAACGATCGATGCTTGGAGGCGAAGCGGAACATGGTCTTGATCGCGTTCCACGGATTGGCCTTCGGCGCAAACAAAGCGGCAAGCGCGATGAACGCCGCCGACAGCCGCGCCGGAATGAAATTCAGCGCGTCGTCGAGCCGGGCGGCGACCATGCCGAAAGCGCGGTATCTTTCGGTTTTGTGGCCGATCATGCTGTCCATGGTGTTGACGGTCTTGTAGATCAGCAGGCCCGGAAAACCGAACAGCACGTACCAGAACACCGGCGCGACGATTCCGTCGCCGAAATTCTCGGCCAGGCTTTCGATCGCGCCGCGCGCGACGCCGTGCTCGTCCAATTGCTTCGGGTCGCGGCCGACGATGTGCGATACCGCCGCGCGCCCCGCTTCCAGGCTTTCATCCAGGCCCCGGGCGACGGCGCGGACATGATCGTAGAGACTGCGCTGCGCCAGCAGCGTCACCAGCAGCATGAATTCCAGAATCCAGCCGAAGGTGTGGTGCTGCGACAGCCATTGCACGCCCCAGCCCACCGTGCCCGCACCCGCGACCATGACGAGAACGAGGGCCAGACCGCGAAACGCACGATCGACCTGGCTCCGCTTGTCGCGGTTCATCTTCTTTTCCAGCCGGCCGACGATGCCGCCGATGAAGGCAACCGGATGGGTGAGGAAGCGGAACAGGACGCCGAGATCGCCGACATAGGCCTCGATCGCGAGCGCCGCCAGCAACAGCACCAGCGGATCGAACCCGCGCGGGCCCTCGGTCATGCCGAAAACGAACATGGGCGCCAACATGCTGGCCTGGCAGGGGTGCGGTCAACGGAAATGGCCAGCCGTGGGTGGCTCCGGTGTTGCCGTCGATGGCCCGGCATGCCATGATGCTTCGGGGGAAAAACGCCAGTCTCCGCAAGGGGATAGGGAAGAAAGGGGAACGCGTCCTTGTCGCTGGACCAGGCGCTCGAATGGCTTGCCCATGCCGTCGAATGGCTGTCGCAGGCCTTCGCGTCGGTTCGCGGCCTCCTCGCGACGCTGCCCGACTGGGCCGCGGTCGTCGCCATCGCCTTTCTCGCCGCCTTCGTCGGCATCCTGATGGGGCTTCGCTTCGGGCGAAAAACATCGCCGGCGCCGGCCGCCAAGTCCCCTCCCGCGATTGCCGAACCGCCTCTCGCCGCGCGCGCCGCTCCCATGGAAACCGCGCCGCCGGAACCGCCGCCGCCGCCCGAGCCAGAACCGGAGCCCGATCCCGACGTCGCCGCGGCCAATGCGCTCCGTGCCGTCCTCAAGGATAAGGGCGTCGCCGGCAAGGACCTGGAAAGCAAGATCGCGGACTTCGTCAAAAAATTGCCGGAACTGCGCGCTCGTCTTGCCAACATCGCGCCGGTCGATCCGGACGCGGTCGCCGCCCTGGAGAACGCGCGGGCAGCGTTCGACAAAGGCGATCTCGCCGAAACCATCGAATTCCTGGATTCGGTCGGCGCCATCGACGGCGATGCCGGTACCGAAATCCGGCGCGAGGCCGATCAGCGCCTAACCGCCGCCGCGATCGCCCGGGTCGCCGCCGCCGATTTGTGGCTGGCGCAGATGAATCACCCTGAGGCCGTGCTGCTCTATCGCAAGGCGGCCGAAACCACCCCCGAGGTGCGCCGCGATCTTATCGCGGAACATCTGAACAAGCTCGGCACGGCGGCCTACCAGGGCGGCGACCTGAAGACCGCGACCGAAACCTTCGAGGAATCCCTCTACGTGCTCGAACGCCACCTCGGCAAGGACCACGCCGACGTGGCGACGGCGTTGAACAACCTCGGGCTGCTTTATTACAGCCAGGGCAATCTGGAGGCGGCCGAGCCGCTGTACCGCCGCGCGCTCGCCATCGACGAAAAGGCGTTGGGCACGGACGCGCCCGGCGTCGCCACCGACCTCAACAATCTGGCGCTGTTGTTCAAGAAGAAGGGCAACCTGAAGGCGGCCGAGCCGTTGCTCCGCCGCGCGCTGCAAATCAAGCAGGGCGCCTATCCGGCCGGTCACCCTAGCCTGCTGACCGGCGTGCGCAACTACGTCGGCCTGCTGCGCGCGCTCGGCGACAACGAACGCGCCGACAAGGTCGAAAGCCGGGCCGCCCTGCTGACCGGCGATTCGCCGCCCAGGAACCAGCAAAAGCCGCCTGCCTCCTGAAGGACCCTTCCGGCATGGCCCCATGCCCGGACGGCATCGTTTACCGGCCGCGCAAATCCCGGAAGACCTTTTCGAACCGGGGAAAACGGCTATAGTGCCGACACCCCGGGCCGCCGCGCGGAGGCAATGACCATGCGGCATCCCGGGCGCCATACCGACCCATAGACGCTCGAAGGCAAGGACCAAGCGCCATGACCGACCACCCCGCCGTAATGATTTGCGGCCACGGCAGCCGCGACGTAAACGCGGTCGACGAATTTTCCTCCCTCGCACGGCACTTCAAGGCACGGCTCCCCGGCGTCGACGTCGAGAGCGGGTTCCTGGAATTCGCCCGCCCCGTCATCCGCGACGGCCTGGAAAAGCTGAAGGCGCGCGGCGCCAAGCGAATCATCTGCATTCCCGGCATGCTGTTCGCCGCCGGGCACGTGAAGAACGATTTGCCTTCCGAGATCAATAATTTCGGCGCCGAAAATCCGTCGATCGAAATGACGTTCGGACGCGATCTCGGCATCGATTCACGATTGATCCGCGCCAGCGCCGACCGCATCGACGCCGCCGAGAAGAAGGCAGGCGACGGTATACCTCGAAAAGATACGCTGCTGATGGTGGTCGGGCGCGGCACCAACGACCCCGACGCCAATTCCAACATTTCCAAGGTCGCGCGCATGCTGTGGGAAGGCATGGGCTTCGGCTGGGCCGAGGTCTGCTATTCCGGCGTCGCCCATCCGCGCGTCGACGCGGGGCTGTCGCGCGCGGTGCGCCTGGGTTTCAAGCGCGTCATCGTGTTTCCCTATTTTCTGTTCACCGGCATCCTGGTGCGTCGCATCTACGAACAGACCGATCAAGTCGCGGCAGCCAATCCGGACGTCGAGTTCGTCAAGGCCGATTACCTGAACGATCATCCGCTGCTGATCGATTGCTTCCTCGACCGCCTGAAGGAAGCGATCCAAGGCGACAACAAGATGAACTGCCAACTCTGCAAGTACCGCGAACAGATCATCGGCTACGAGAAATCCCAAGGCGAGGCCCAGGCCGGGCATCATCATCACGTGGTCGGCATCGGCACCGATGCCGACCATAGCCACGATCACGACCATCATCATGGGCACGATCACGGCCACGGGCATTCGCACGATCATGACCACGGCCATCATCACGGACACGACCACGCGCACGATCACGGGCACGACCGTTAGGGACGAGTCCGATGCTTGATTACGTTCGCGATCCGGATGAAATCTACCGGCGCTCCTTCGCGACGATCCGCGCCGAAGCCGATCTTGCTCGCCTGCCAAAGGACGCAGAGCCGCTTGCCGTCCGAATCATCCACTCTTGCGGCATGACGGACATCGCCGACGACTTTGCGTTTTCGTTGGGTGCCGTCGCCGCCGGCAAGGCGGCGCTCGCCGCCGGCGCGCCGATCTTCGTCGACGCCGAAATGGTCGCGCACGGAATCATCCGAAAGCGCCTTGCGATGAGCAACGACGTCGTGTGCACCCTGAACGATCCGGCCGTGCCGGGTTTGGCGAAAAGATTGGGCACCACGCGCTCGGCCGCGGCCGTCGAATTGTGGCGGGATCGACTCGACGGCGCGGTGGTCGCCATCGGCAACGCGCCGACCGCGCTGTTCCATCTTTTGGAAACGATCGACGCGGGCGGGCCGATGCCCGCCCTGGTGCTGGGCTTTCCCGTCGGGTTCGTTGGCGCCGCCGAATCGAAGGACGAATTGATTTCGCGCAAGGGCCGCCCGCCGTTCGTCGCCTTGAAGGGCCGGCGCGGCGGCAGCGCCATGGCCGCCGCCGCCGTCAACGCGCTCGCCGGAGACGAGCCGTGACCGCGCCCTGGCTCACGGTCGTCGGCATCGGCGAGGACGGGCTGGACGGACTCGGCGCCCGCGCGCGGAAAGCCATCGACGCCGCCGACGTGCTGGCGGGCGGGCGGCGCCATCTCGAATTGGTGCCGAGCGCAAACGCGGAAAAAATCGCCTGGGGCAAGGATTTCAATGCTTCGATCGCCGAATTGGCGAAGCACAAGGGCAAGCGGGTCGTCATCCTGGCATCCGGCGATCCAATGAACTACGGCGCCGGTGCCGCCGTCGCGCGGACGTTCCCGGCCGGCGAGATCGAGATCGTGCCCGCGCCCGGCGCCTTCAGCCTGGCCGCCGCGCGCATGGCATGGTCGCTGCCGGATACCGAAACCTTTACGGTCCACGGCCGGCCGGTCGAGGTGCTCAACCGGCATCTGGCGCCGGGGCTGCGCCTCCTGATCCTGTCGGAGAATGCCGGAACGCCCGCCCGCATCGTGGCCTTGCTGACCGCCGCCGGGTTCGGGCCGAGCCGGGTGACGGTACTGGAACGCCTGGGCGGCGCCGAAGAACGCCGGATCGACGGCACGGCGGAAACCTGGCCGCACGCGCCGGGCGCCGATCTGAATACCGTCGCCGTCGAATGCATCGCCGGACCGCAAGCGAAGGTCTGGCCCCGCGTGCCGGGCCTGCCGGAAGAGGCCTTCGAGCACGACGGCCAGATCACCAAGCGCGAGGTTCGCGCCGCGACCCTGGCGCGCCTGATGCCCCTGCCCGGCCAAGTGCTATGGGACATCGGCGCCGGCAGCGGCGCCGTCGCCATCGAATGGCTGCGCGCCGAACCGTCGGCCAGGGCCGTCGCCGTCGAGCGCGATGCGGAGCGTTTAAAGCGAATCGAACGCAACGCGCGAAACCTGGGCGTGCCGGAATTGGCGATCGTGGCCGGCGCCGCGCCGGACATATTGCCCACGCTTGCGCCCAAGCCCGACGCTGTGTTCGTCGGCGGCGGGGTCGGCACGCCGGGCATGTTGGACGCCTGCTGGCGGGCGCTTTCGCCCGGCGGGCGGCTGGTCGCGAACGCGGTCACGCTCGAAGGCCAGGCCGCGTTGACGGCATTCCAGGCCAAGCACGGGGGCGATCTGGCGCGCCTGTCCGTCGCCCGGGCCAAAACGGTCGGCGCGACGCGGACGGCGATGAAACCCCTGATGGATGTCCTTCAATTGGCGACGACGAAAGAAGAAACATGAGCGCGATTCTCTACGGCCTCGGCGTCGGCCCGGGCGATCCCGATCTGATCACCCTGAAGGCGCATCGGATTCTTTCGTCCGTGCCGGTCATCGCCTATCCGGCGCCGGATACCGGGCCGTCGCTGGCGCGCGCTATCGCCGCGCCGCATATCCCCGCAGGCCGCATCGAAATCGCCATCCGCACCCCGATGGTCGCGGGGAATTTTCCCGCCCATGACGTGTACGACCGTTATTCGGCGATCTTCGCCGAGCATCTGGCGGCGGGCCGCGACGTCGCCGTGCTGTGCGAAGGCGATCCGTTCCTGTACGGCTCGTTCATGTACGTGTTCGCGAGGCTCGCGGATTCCCACAAGATCGAGGTCGTGCCCGGCGTGTCCTCCATCGGCGCCTGTGCGGCGAACGCGGGCATGCCGCTGGCGTCGCGCAATCAGGTGCTCAGCATCGTGCCGGCGCCGTTGCCCGAGGCCGATCTCGAACGGCGCCTCAAGGACGCCGACTGCGCCGTCGTCATGAAGGTCGGCCGGCATCTGGGCAAGGTCCGGCGGGTGATCGAACGACTGGGGCTGCTCGCGGACGCGCGCTACATCGAACGCGCGACCATGGCCGAGGAACGAATTCTCGCGCTAGCCGACGTGCCCGGCGACAACGCGCCTTATTTCTCGACCATCCTGGTGCGCCGGCCCGAGGAGACGCGCTCGTGAACGCAGGCCGAAACCTGCCCGGCAATGCGGCCATCGTCGCCCTGACCGAGGACGGCGCGGCGCTGGCGCGGCGGCTGCAAGCCGTGTTGCCGGGAAGCCGCGTGCATGGATTGAAATCCCGCGTGGCCGATGCCGATGAGACGTTCGAGCGAACGGTCGACCATCTGCGCATGCTGTTTCTCTCCGGGCGGCCCATCGTCGGCGTTTGCGCCGCGGGCATCCTGATCCGGGCCCTGGCACCGTTGTTGGCCGATAAGACCACCGAGCCGGCCGTGGTCGCCGTTTCCGAGGACGGCGCCCACGCCGTGCCGTTGCTGGGCGGGCATGCCGGCGCCAATCGCATCGCCGAAACCGTCGCCGAAGCCACCGGCGGTCGCGCGGCGGTGACCACGACGGGCGACGTGCGATTCGGGATCGCGCTCGACGACCCGCCCCCGGGCTGGCGCATGGCCGACCGCGCGAATGCCAAGGCGGTCGCCGCCGGTCTGCTGGCCGGCGAGCCGGTCGCATTGGTCGTCGAGTCGGGCGACGCGGCATGGCTTCGGCCCGCGCCGTTCGTGCCGAACGCGCCGCTGGCCGTGCGGGTCACGCATCAGACCGGGGATTTCGGGAACGATTTCGTGCTCCACCCGCCGGTATTGGCCTTGGGCGTCGGCTGCGAACGGAACGCGGACCCCGAGGAGCTGATCGATCTGGCGCGGCGAACGCTCGCCGACGAAGGCCTGAGCGAACAAGCCGTCGCCTGCATCGTTTCACTCGATCTGAAGGCGGACGAATCCGCCGTCCACGCCCTGGCCGATGCCTTGAACGTGCCCGCCCGGTTCTTCACCGCGGCGGAACTGGAAAAAGAAACCCCGCGCCTGAAAAATCCGTCGGACGCGGTCTTCCGCGCCGTCGGCTGCCACGGCGTCGCCGAGGGCGCGGCGCTGGCCGCCGTCGGACCGAAAGGATCGCTGCCGGTGCCGAAGAACGCCTCGAAGCGCGCGACCTGCGCGATCGGCCTCGCGGCGCCCAATACCGACATCGACCCCGCGACCGTCGGCCGGTCGCGCGGGTCGCTGGGCATCGTCGGCATCGGCCCCGGCGATCCCGCTTGGCGCACGCCCGACGCGACCCGCGCACTGATGGCCGCCGACGACATCGTCGGCTACGACCTTTACATCGATCTCGTCGCCGACGTCATCCAGGGCAAGCGGCGCCATTCCTCGCCGCTCGCCAAGGAAGAGGATCGCGCGCGCAAGGCGCTCGATCTCGCCGCCGAGGGCAAGCGCGTCGCGCTGATCGGTTCGGGCGATGCCGGCATCTACGCGCTCGCGACCCTGGTGTTCGAATTGCTGGAACGCGAGGATCGCGCCGATTGGAACCGGATCGCCGTTTCGGTGTCGCCCGGGGTCTCGGCGCTGCAGGCCGCCGCCAGCCGGATCGGCGCGCCGCTCGGTCACGATTTCTGCACGGTGTCGCTGTCCGACCTTCTGACGCCGTGGCCCGACATCCAGCGCCGCCTGGAAGCGGCGGGCCAGGGCGATTTCGTGGTCGCGCTCTACAATCCGGTTTCCATGCGTCGGCGCACGCAACTGGCGGACGCCCGCGACATTCTTTTGAAGCACCGGCCGGCGGAAACGCCCGTGGTGCTGGCCCGCAACCTGGGTCGCGACGGCGAGACCGTGCGCGTCGTCCATCTGGGCGACTTGCAACCGGACATGGCCGACATGCTGACCGTGGTGCTGATCGGCAGTTCGCAGACCCGCGCCATCGAAAAGGGCGGCCGCGTCTGGGTCTACACGCCGCGCGGCTACGCAGCGAAGATGGCGCCCGTCAAAACCGGCACCGGAGACAAGCCGTGACCGTGCATTTCATCGGCGCCGGGCCCGGCGCGCCCGACCTGATCACCGTGCGCGGCCTGAAGCTGATCGAGAAAGCCGACGTGGTGCTCTACGCGGGCTCGCTGGTGCCGAAGGCGGTGGTCGCGGCGGCGAAGAAGAAGGCGAAGGTGAAGGACACCGCGCCGATGCACCTGGACGAAATCGTCGCCGAGATCGAAGCGGCGCATCGCAAGGGCCTTTCCGTCGCCCGGGTCCATTCGGGCGATCCGTCGCTTTACGGCGCCATCGGCGAGCAGATGCGCAGGCTCGACGCGCTCGGCATCCCCTACGACGTGACGCCGGGGGTTTCCGCCTACGCCGCCGCCGCCGCCGCGCTGAAGACCGAGCTGACCCTGCCCGACGTCAGCCAGACCGTGATCCTGACCCGCACCGCCGTGCGCTCCTCGAAGATGCCGAACGCCGAGGACCTGAAGACCCTGGGCGCGTCGGGCGCGACCCTGGCGATTCACCTGTCGATCAACAACCTGGCGAAGGTCGTCAAGGAACTGACGCCGCTTTACGGCGCCGATTGTCCGGTCGTGATCGCGGTCCGGGTCGGCTGGCCGGATCAGGAATTCGTCCGGGGCACCCTGGCCGACATCCGGGCCAAGGCGAAAATCCTGGGTGCGACGCGAACGGCGCTCATCCTCGTCGGCCGCGTGCTGGCAACGACGGAATTTTCCGACAGCCGGCTTTACGCCGCCGACCATCATCACGTGTTGCGGCCAAAAAAACAGAAGCGCAGTTAAGCCCCGGCGCACCCAATCAAACCGCCTTCGCGATCGAAGACCAGCACCTCGATCGCGGTGCCCGTGCCGGCGCTCGCCAAAGCCACCTCGCGGGCGCGCTTCGCGACCAACCCGGCCAGGTCGATTCCGGCAGCCATGGAAATCTCCAGTGCCTCATGCGCGGTGTTGGCGCCTTCGATCTTTTCACGCGTCGCGGCGTCGGCACCGATATCACCCAACGCCGCCGCCAGTTTTTTCATGTCGAGGCGCGAGCGAGACGAATGCAGATCGAGGTGGCCCTGCCCCAGTTTGGCGAGCTTGCCGAGACCGCCCGCGATGGTCAGCTTTCCGATCGGGTGCTTGGCGAGATACTTCAAAAGCCCGCCCGCGAAATCGCCCATGTCGATCAAGGCGATTTCGGGCAGATCGTACATCTTCTGCACTGCGGCTTCGGAGGTCTTGCCGGTTGCGCCGGCGACATGAACGAGTCCGGCCGCCCGGGCGACATCGATGCCGCGATGGATGGAATGGATCCACGACGCGCACGAATAGGGAATGACGATCCCCGTGGTGCCAAGAACCGAAAGCCCCCCTTGAATGCCGAGACGGCCGTTCATGGTTTTCTTCGCCAATTCCTCGCCGCCCGGGATCGAGACGGTCACGACCGCATCGGGTTCGACGTCGCAATCCTCCGCGATATCGCGGATGGCGCCCTCGATCATCTGCCGGGGCTTCGGGTTGATCGCGGCTTCGCCGACGGCCAGGGCGAGGCCGGGGCGGGTCACCGTGCCGACTCCGGAACCGGCCTTGAAAACAACGCCTGTGCCCGGAACGCCGCGCGCCACGGTGACGACGATTTCGGCGCCGTGGGTCACGTCCGGATCGTCGCCCGCGTCCTTGATAATGCCGGCGGTCGCGTGCCCGTTCGCCAACTCCTTGCGCGACAACGGAAACGACGGCGTTTCGCCCTTCGGCAAGCGCACGCCGACCGGGTCGGGAAAGGCGCCGGTCAGCAACGCCTTCCAGGCGGCGCTGGCGGCGGCGAGCGCGCAGGCCCCGGTGGTCCAGCCCTTGCGAAGCGCGGTTTTCGGCTTTCTTTCGGTCATAGCCCATTCTAGCGGATACGGCCCGGTTCCGCCCCATTCATCGCCGCCGTTGGACCCGCCATGCGCCCGGCGTATAAAGGATGGTCCGAAATCGGAACCTCCCACCCCCCATGCCGAATGACCTTCAAATTCCCGAAAAGCCCCGGCCCGAGAAAACGCTCGCGGCGGCTTTTTCGCTCGACGCCTATACCCCCGCAACAGATGGCGAGCCGGGTCGAAACCGTCG
>CAZDFF010000096.1:0-12196 GCA_964504425.1 uncultured Hyphomicrobiales bacterium | reverse complement strand
TCGACCATGTCCTTGTAGGAGTGCATGCCGCCCAGGTTCATGAACCCGTGCTCGCCCCAGATGATCAGCGGCACCTCGTACTTGACAGCGATCTGAATCGGGATCGAATTGATGCCGAGATGCGCATGCATGTCCGGGTCGCCCATCTTGCGAAGCCCGACGCGATTAATCCGCTTCAGGGTCTCGACCGACGGCGTGAAATTGAAGTAATCGCAGCCGAACACGTCCTTCATGCGCTGGATGTTGCGCTTGCCGACTTCGGTCTCGTTGTTTTCGTTGTAGGTGACCAGCAGCGGATTCATCCCATAGATCGTCTTCAGGAGATGGATCTGGTAGAAGCTGTCCTTGCCGCCGCTGACCGGAATCAGGCAGTCGTAGTGCTTTCCGTCCTTGGACCGGTATTCGTCGCAGAGTTCGCGAAACCAGGCTTCGCGCTCCGTCCAGTCGACCGCCTTCTGTTCGTCGTGGGTGCGGCAGCCGCTGCATACGCCGTTTTCGTCGAAGGTCAACGCGGTCGCTGCCACGCCGGGATAGACGCATCGGGTACAGTACTGCATGCGCGGAGGCTGGACGCGGGGCTTCAACGTATCGGCGGCCATGAAGTCTCCGTTCTATCGTGACGACGGCTCGATTTCGCCCTTTATAGCGAATCCAGAAGCGTTTCGGGCAAAAAGAAAGGAGGGCTTTCGCCCTCCTTTCCCTATCGTCCCTCGCGGGATCGGAAAGTCGTATCTTACCTGAACAGCGCCAGAATGCTCTGTTCCGCCTGACCGGCGAACGAGAGCGCGCTGATACCCAACTGCTGACGGGTCTGCAGGGCCAGCAGGTTGGCGCCTTCCTCGTTGAGGTCGGCGAGGGTCAGCTTGTCGGCGCCGGTCTGCAGCGTGTTCACGTAGTTTTCCGTGAACTCGAGACGGGTCTGCAGCAGGGCGACGTTGGTACCGAGCTTCTGGGCGTTCGAACGCAGCGTGGTCAGCGCCGAGTCGAGGTTGGAGACCAGATTGTTGTACTCGGTGGCGAAGTTGAGGCCGAAGACGGTCTGGCCGGTGATCGCCGTGAACGTGACCGTGTTGCCCGCCGTCAGGGCCGCCACCGTGACGTTGCTCGCCGCGGAACCCGCGGAGCTCAGCGTCAGGGTAATGGCTGCACCGGCCGAGAGGGTGTCGCCCTGGGCGAAGGTCGCGGTCGTGCTGCCCGTCGACGTGATCGAGATCGTGATCGTGCCCGTGCCGTACGAGAAGCTGTACGCGCCTTGGCTCGAGAAGGTCAGCGATGCCGCCGCGGCGTAAGTGACCGTGATCGTGCCGGCGACCGAGATCGTCTGACCCGTCAACGAGTTGAACGAGAAGTCGAGGCCCGAAGTGTCGGACGTGGCGGCCACCGCCTTGCGGACGGCCAAGCCGGTGGCGGCGACGCGGAGGTCGACCGAATCAACGTCCAGAACGTTGGCGGTGTCGGTCGAAAGGTTGACCGTCAGCGTGGTGCCGGTGCCTTCCACCAGGTTCAGGCCCTGATACTGGGCGTCGGCCGCCAGGAAGTCGACCTGGTTGCGAAGGTCGTTGAACTGGGTGACGAGGGTGGTCAGCTGGCTCGCCGTGGTCGCCGACTTGGCGCTGAGCGCGATACCTTTCAGCTGCTGCACGATGTTTTCGATGCCCTCGACGGCGTCGAGCGAAGCGGTCAGCGTGCTGATGCCCTGGTCGATGCCCGACTTCTTTTCGTTGAAGTCGCGCGCGCGGTCGGTAAGGGTCTTGGACTGGAAGAACGCCACCGGATCGTCGACCGGGCCGTTGACGCGCAGGCCGGAGGACAGACGATTTTGCGTCTGTTCGATGAGCTTGGTGGTGTTCTGAAGCGAGAGAAGCGAGCTGCGGACTGCAGCCGAGAGAGTAACGTCAGCCATTGGAACTACTCCATTCTAGAGGTTCAATTCAGGGGTGTTTCTCACCCCCGCCAAAACATAGCCCTAAACGGCATTCTACCGCCGGACCAGCGAGGACCATATAGAACTCACTGGATTTCGGCAACAATTATCTATCGCAGGATTTCCGCTCGATTTCGAAGAAAATGGTTAGTGTTCGTTTTTTGTTCTGATAATTGGCGTGCCATTGTTCGCTTACGCCGACTTTACTCAAGGAGGACTCTAAGGAGGCCAAAAGTGTCCGAGCGCCGCCCAACGGGGCGGTGTTATCGTACCACGGCTGTAACCGCCCATGAAGTCGCGGTGGGTTGGATTGAAGGCCACGAACGGATTCGACATGTAGGCTTCCTTGTCGCCCGGGATCAGCAGGTGCTCGCGACCCAATTCCTCAAGTTCCGCCTGCCACGGGACCGTGGATGGCAATAGCACCATCAGGAAGACGTCGCGGAATCCTCGACAGGGCTGAACGCCGCGGTGAAGCACCCGGGTCGCGCCGAACATGACGGCATCGCCAGGGTTGAGACGGGGCCGCACGATTTCCGGTGGCTCGCTTCCGCCCAGGGTATTCGCGTCGAGGTCGAGTACCCGGTCGTCCATGTTGACGAACGAGTATCCGGCCTCGGCGATCCGCCGCGTGTCCTCGATCGGGATGAAATCGGTCGCTCCGATCTCGTCGCCCGACGGAGTCAGGTAAAGCATGATATGAACCTGTCCCATGGACGCCAAATCGCGGTGCCAGCGGAACGATACAAGCGGGTCTTCGGTCCTTTGAGTCCGGTACAGCGCGCAGTGATCGATTCTAAAAAAGCTGCTCAGGTAAGATTCGATCAGCGCCTCAACGCCGGGATCAAGGATCGACGGTAGAAGATCGAGGAACACCGAATGCATGGCCGGTGGCACCACGATCGTCGTGTTAGCGTCGTCGGTGCGGAACTCGATGGGCCCTTCGCCCGGCAGCCCCCGCGCTTGGCCGGTGGCGCGTAGAATCTCCGTTCCGAAGGCCGAAAGCCTGGCGGCCAAGGCCGCGGGAATTCGATTCGGCAGGGTGACGATGCCCTTTTCGATGAACGTGCGGTCGATCGGCTCGGTCGCTCGCCCCTTAGTTTGCCGGTAGACGTTTTGGCAGATTCGATGATGAACCGCGTGGCGGACCATCGGTTCCAATTCCATCAATCGCGGCACGATTTGGGGGTCGACGCGCCAAATCTTGCCCGCACGCACCAGCTGAATATTGGGCAACGGAGGCATGGTTGTATCGCGATCGTGCATGTCGGTATCATAAACGTACCGTCGTGCGGCGGCAACGGCATGGACCGTTTTCGGTGGGCGGCCGAAACCCGATGGCCTATTGTCGAACGGTCGTCGATCGCGGAATGGATGCCGCCGGAGGAATCGCCCATGACCGACAGCAATGCGCGGCGGCTGCAATCGGGGCCAAAAGTTATCGACGAAAATATCACTCTCTCGCCAGCGGAGCTTGCCGAGCTGTCGCGGATCTCAGGTGAGCATTTTTTGAAGCTGTTTCAGATCGACGAGCTGCGCTGTTTCCTGATGCTGAAGCGTTGGCGCGATTTTCAGGCGGCCGGCGGCAAGGTCGTCGTTCACGAGGCTGCGTCGGCGGACGTGATCGAAAACACGATCGAGCACAATATCCGGCAGCTCGGCACGGGGGCGGCGTTCGGCCGGCCGATGGGACTTCTTGGACCTTTGCTCGGGATTGACCAAGTTACATTTCGTCGCCAGGAAATCCGCGTTTTGATCGTCGGTCCGCGTACCGAGAACGAAATCCTGCTCTACATGTCGCACGGTTTCATGCCCGGAAATGTGCGCGGACTGGACCTCATTTCCTACTCGCCGTGGATCGACGTCGGCGATATGCACGCCATGCCCTATGCCGACGATTCGTTCGACGTCGTGCTGTTCAGTTGGGTGCTTGGCTACAGTTCGAACCAGGAAAAGGCGGTGGCCGAGGCCGTCCGCGTGGTGAGGCCCGGGGGGCTTGTCGGCATCGGCGAGGAATTCGAGCCGAAATCCGCCGAGGCACACAATGAAATGCTTCTTAAGGAAAAGGGGTATACCCTTCATGGCACCGTCACGACGGCCGCGCAGCGCCTGATCGGTCTTTTCGGCGATTCCGCCGATACTGTGGTGTTCCAGACCGAACCGCCGGCGGGCGATCGGGCTCGCGTCGGCTGGATTTCCACAATCGTGCGCACGCGAAAATGACCGCCGCCGGCCCCATCGGCATCACGTGGCAACCCACCAGCGTTCATGGTTGGGGCGTGTTCGGCATCAATTTGGCGCATCAGATGGCCTTGGGCGGTCGCCATTTGCCCGTGTTCGTCGGCAAGATCGACGTCGGTCTGATCGACCTCGACGCCGAGCAGAAATCGGTTCTCGATCTTGTGCTGCAATTCTCGATCGATTTCCGCCGGAAACTGGACGTCATCGGGGCCGACGTGGCCATCAATTTTCCCATACTCGTCAGCCTTGGCGAAAACTTCGTCGCCGAACCGTATCCTCCCAGCAGGGTGGCGGAACATGGCATCCTATTTCTCACCGATACGGAAATTTCTGCGGATGCCGCCGAACGCGCCCGGCGATTCCGCACGGTTGTTGCCGGTGCGTCATGGACTGAGGACGTTCTCAAGGGCTGCGGCATAGACAACGTGAAAGTCGTGATACAGGGGGTCGACACGCGGATTTTCAAGCAGCGATCCCGGCGCCGAAGCGACGATGCGCGCTTCAAGGTATTCAGCGGCGGCAAGCTCGAATATCGCAAGGGGCAGGATATCGTCGTTGCCGCATGGCGGGAATTCCACCGCCGCCATCCGGACTCACAACTCGTTATCGCGTGGGACCATCCGTATCCGGACATAGCCAAGACCGTCGCGATCGCCGGGCACGTGACGCCGGCGCCCGACCCGTGGGGGCCCGATCGGTCGCCATTGGCCAATTGGTTGAACGAAAACGGTTTGCCCTCGGGGTCGTTTCGCAATCTCGGTGTCGTCGCTAATCGCGCGATGCCCGACATCCTGCGCGACATTGATGCCGCGGTTTTCGTCAGCCGGGCCGAGGGGGGGACGAATCTTGTGGCGATGGAATCGATGGCATGCGGCGTGCCGACGGTTCTGTCGGCCAATACCGGGCATCTCGACCTTATCGCCGGAGAAAACTGTTATCCGTTACGGCATCAGAGAGCGATTTTGCCCGGTACGGCGGGATATGCCGGGACCGCGGGGTGGGGCGAGAGCAATGTCGAGGAATTGATCGAAGCGCTCGAATCGATTTATTCGGATCGTGCCGAGGCCCGGCGTCGCGGCACGGCCGGGGCCGCGACGATTGCGAACATATCATGGGCCAAGCAGGTGCCTTTATTGTTGGACGCCATCGGCGCCCGATAACCCATCAACCCCCGGTGGGCCTCTTCGGTTTGCTTTCAGCAACCGATACGATAGCGTCGCGCTCGGCCAGCCACAGATCGGCATAGCCGCAGTTCCGGTACTCCGGAAAATACGGGCCGCCGATGGTGTAGTGGAGCAATGAAAGTTCCCGTGGGTCCCGGGGCGGATCGTAATCGACCAGATGGTTCCACCGATGCGGGAGCGCGCCGATCAGGCCATCGTCGCCCAGCCATTTGAATTGATGCAATTGCAAGCCCGTCGCCGTATTCACGTAGTCCTTGGTCAAGGCCCGGCAGCGGCTGTTGTTGAACAGCATGACGCTCGACCAATTCTTTTTTTCGTACGTCGTTTGCGTCGCGCCGAGGAACTTGACGGTTTCCTTCGGTTTATGGTCGTGCTTGACGACTTGGACAGCGAATTTATCGTCGCGCAGATTCCAGAGATTGGCGATGTCGTCGAGCATCAACATGTCGCAGTCCATGAAAATGGACCAATCGACGAAATCGGATAGATGCGGCGCCAGGAATCGCGAAATCGAAAAATCCGTCGACTCCAACGGATTGCGTTCGCGCGTCAGGATGCCGGACAATTGCGACAGGCGCAGGGGCACGATTTCGACCGGATGGGACGCGCGGCGATGAATCGATCCGCTGAGGACGTGGAACGCGACTTCCTCTCGCGGGTCGAACCCGATAAAGACGCGAATCACGTTTCCTCCTGAGGGCCCGACGGGGCGCGGTTTGCAGGACGCTTTAAAACGCTTAATATGTCAAGGATGTTGATCCGATTATCGCGTATCGGCGGACGATGGTGAGCCCGATTTCCGATCTCGCCCGTTCGCTCGTGCAAGCCCAAGGCGAAATCAAGGCCAATCGTTGGAAGGATGCGGAAGCGACGTTGAAAACGGCGCTCGCGCGACACCCCGGGCATGCGATCGTGGAACGTTCGCTCGCTGTCATCGCGTCGGCCGGAAGGGCGTCGGATGGGGTCGTTCCCGCGTCGATTCCGTCGATAGAGCGCTATCTTCCGGCGCTTTACGACGTTGTGAATGCACTAGCGGCGGCGGGTGAAGGCGAAACCGCGTTGGCGATCGCGCGGCAGGCCGTTTTCGACATGCCCACCCGGGTCGAGGCGCGGTTCTTGTTGGCGACCCTGCTGCATCGCGTGGGTCGTCAGGCGGATGCTATCGATGTCCTGTTGCCGATCGCCGAGGCGGCATATGCGCCGACCCTTGCGTTGCTCGGCAGCCTATTGGTCTGTGGCGATTTCACCCAGGCCGACGGTGCTCGGTACCTGCGGCGCGCCATCGATATCGACCCCAATTGCGCGGCGGCCCATTACGGCATCGGCCTTTTGGCGATGCGTCAAGGCAATATCGAGCCGGCCCGGGCCGCTCTTCGCAACGCGCTTGCTATTGACCCGAACCATGTCGACGCGCGTCGCCTTGCCGAACTTTTGGATGCGCCGAGAAATGTAGGTGCCGCATCCTCGGGCACGCATGTCGACAATTTACGAATCGGCCGAGCCTGGCAGGCGGCGCAACGGTTTGATCTGGCCGAGCGGCATTTCCGTGCGGCCTGCGACATGGCGCCTGATTCGGCTATCGCTTGGCGAGAGCTTGGCGAATCGCTGCAATTTCAGAATCGGGTGGCGGAGGCGACCGAGGCGTGCGAACGGGCCTTCGCCTTGGATGCCGAAGATCCGTATACGTCGATTGTTCTTGGCCAACTCTACATGTCGGCCGGGCGCATAGGGGAAGGTTGGGATTTGTACGAAGCGCGTTTTCGGATGGTCCGGCCCTTGACGCCGCGTCCGCTGCCGCCGTTGCCGCGATGGGACGGCGAAAACCTCGACGGCCGCACGCTTCTCGTCTGGCGCGAGGAAGGCATCGGCGATGAATTGCGCTTTTCGACGTGTATGCCGGGTCTTGCCGAACGGCTCGGCGGGCGCGTCGTCTTCGAATGCGAGCCGCGTCTTGTCGGGCTTTATACCCGCGCGCTTCGTGGCATCGTCGTTAGACCTGAGAAGGCGCCCGCTTACGATTACACCGGCATCGATTGCCATGTGCCGGTCGGCAGTTTGCCGAAATATTTCCGCCGCACCATCGGCGATTTCATTGCTGCTCCGGCGCCGCTTCTGAAAGCCGGGGCCGCCCGCGTTGGCCGGTGGCGGGCGTGGCTCGACGGCCTCGGCCCTGGACTGAAGGTCGGCATTTCGTGGCGCTCGCAGAATCGCGCGCCGGGAAAGATGCCGTTTCATTCGAGTTTGGCCGAGTGGGGGCCGATTCTGACCCACCCGGGAATCGTTTTCGTCAATCTTCAGTGGCGCGATTTCGCCGATGATTTGGCCGAAGCCGAGCGTATGTTCGGATCCCGAATTCACGTGCCGCCGGGACTCGACCTTGCCAATGACATGGAGAGCCTGTCCTCGCTTATCGCCGCGCTCGACGTGGTGGTTTCAACCCGGAACACGATTTCGATTCTAACCGGTGCGCTGGCTCGGCCGTGCCATATGCTGTCGGCCTATTCGCGAGAGATCGATTCCAGGATCGACTTCGATGCCTGGGCGCCGACCACGAAGGTGCACTTTCGCACGTGGCAAGATTCATGGGACAGGCCGATCAAATCCGTCGCCGGTGTCCTTGCAGGGATGAGCGTGGACCGCAAAAACTAAGGGTGGCGCCAGACCGCCAGCGACGTCGGGTTTTCGGGATCGTCCGATCCCATCATGTTTTTGGCCATGAAGGTCAGCTTTATGTCGCCCCGGTTCGCGCTTGCCTTCAGCACTTCGACCATGTTGGTGTTCCAGCCGTTGCGGAGGAACAGCCGCTGTTGCGCGTCGTTGACCTCGCCGGGATATTGCCCGATCTGAAATCCGAACGGTTCGAAATGGACGCCGATGGCTTGCGTGGCGTGGTCGGCCAGAATTTTAAAGTAATCTTCGCGTAGCTTCGCCACCTGTTCGATCGTGTGCAGCGTGAAGAAAAGCACGCGCCCCTTTTCGGCCACGGGGGACAGGTCAGGACGGTTGTGATCGAAACGGAACGGCACGAGGCGCCAGCTCACCGCTTTCTGGGCCAGCATCCTCGCCATCTCGGTGCCGTTTTCGGACAATTCGCCGGCATAATAGGGGACGCCCTTGGGGCCGCCGCGATAGAACAGTTCGACCAGATTGCGCCCATAGCCGCTACCGAGTTCGACGACGGCATCTACGGGGTTTTGCCTTAGGTAGTCGACCAGAAAATCCATCGGATGGGCGTAAAAGGGGGCCAACGCAAATCGGTCCTGATTGGCGACGACACGGAACGCCGGCACGCCCGTTGGCAACAGCGGAAACTTGTGTTGATTGTTGGCGTGGTCGGCCGGCGCAAATCCAATCGCCCCGGCATCGTCTTTGATCATGAAATTGAACCGTTCATGCGCGTATAGCCGATGGACCAGCCGGTGCGGATCGGTTTCTCCTTCCGTGATCGTCGAGGCAAGAAAATCGCGACGCACGCTCCATGCGTCGTCGTAGGTCGCTTGCCAGTTTTTGTCTTCCATCGCGGGCGCTCCGTGTCTTTAAGCTAAATCTCTCTTGCCGACCAACGATCGCCGAAAGCGCCCGTCGGACATGGCGGTGGCGAGGGCGGGTCGATCCATTCTCCGCGTTTCCTCAAGGATGCGGACGTTGGCGGCCCAGAACGGATGCGTTTCGTCGCTGTTGACGGTGCGCGCATGGCGAAGATGGAAGAGCGGACCGTCGCCGCGTCGGGCCGGCATGCCGAGCTTCTCCAGGCGTTCGATCATTTCCCGATCTTCCAGGCCCCAAGCGACGATGGTCTCGTTGAAGCCGCCGCTCGCGTCGAAGGCGTGCCGGCTGAAAAATACGGCGCCGCCGTATCCGGCGATGCCGGGATATTCGTTGCCGGCGGCCAACGGGTCGAGCGCGGCAATGTCGAGCGATCCGGCGAAGGCGCTGAAATGTTCGGGCGGCGTATCGATGAACGTGCCGTTATAAGGAAAGACCGCATCGCCGCCGTCGCGGACGGCGTCGCGGGCAAGAACGTATTGCAGAGGATTCATGGCGATATCGGAATCGTGGACGACGACCATCGGCGTCGTCGATTTTTCGATTCCGCGATTGACCATCCATGTTTTATGGAAATAGGGGGAGTCGTTGCCGGCGACGGCGTCGTGCTCGAATCCGAGGCCGGTGGCGATGTCCTTAGCCGGACTGCCGGCACTCTTGCCCGTGTCCTCGACCACGAGGACGCGGGTGCGGAGGTGGCGGGCAATGAAGCGGAGCACGATCTTCAGGTTCCGAAGCCGATCCTCGGACTCGACGTAAAGCGGCACGATGAAAGTAACGTCGGAGAGATCGAGTCGTTCATCGCCTTGGTGGCGGTAGGCGCAAAGCGTCATGCGGTCGCGCGCCGCCCGGATGCGGTCGACGGTTGCATCAAGATCGGCATCGGCAAATCCCTTCGCGCGTCCGGCGATATGCCGGAGCGCACGGTCGTAAAGCCCGAATCTTTCGTATAGCTTGAGCAGGAAATCGTGAAATCGGGGCTTGCGATCGTTGAGATCGACGGCCTTTTCGGCATACTCGATCGCTTGGCGAAAGTCGTAACGGTTGGCGGCGGCGACGGCGCGATAGAACCATAGCGGCGCGACATTCGGGTCGCGGTCCAGAATTTGGCGGGCGACATCGTCGGCGGCGGCGTCTTGGCCGGCGCCCAGAAGCCTGCCCGCCAAAAGGACGAGGTCCTCCAGCGAGCCGCTTGCCGTCCGGGTTTCCGCCATCGATTTTCTCCGTTCGTTCGATCCGGGAGCTTATCACGGCCGGAGGGAGGGCGGCCTTGGAAACTTGCCCGCGCCGAACGCCGTGCTTGCCTCGGACCCGGCTTGACTTATAACTAACCGAGGCCGGCATCTGGGAACGAGAAAAATGGCTCAATCCAAATTTTACGATCCGAAGGCGAACCTGACCGGGAAGTCCATCTTGGTGACGGGCGGGACCGGTTCGTTCGGCAAGCGGTTCATCAAGACCGTGCTGGAACGCTACCAGCCCCGGCGCCTCGTCATTTATTCCCGCGACGAGTTGAAGCAATATGAAATGCAGCAGGAGTTGAGCCCGCAGCAATATCCATGCCTGCGTTATTTCATCGGCGACGTGCGCGATCAGCAACGTCTGGAAACGGCACTTCGCAATATCGACTTCGTGGTTCACGCCGCCGCGCTCAAGCACGTCCCGATCGCGGAATACAATCCGACCGAATGCATCCATACCAATGTAACCGGTGCCGAGAACGTGGTTCATGCATCGATCCGCAATCGAGTGCAGCAGGTCATCGCGCTTTCGACCGACAAGGCCGCGAATCCGGTCAACCTATACGGCGCCAGCAAGTTGGCCTCCGACAAGATTTTCGTCGCGTCGAATTCGCTGGGCGGCCCGGTCGGCACGCGGTTCTCGGTGGTCCGATACGGCAACGTCGTCGGGTCGCGCGGCTCGGTCATGCCGTTCTTCAAAAAACTCATCGAGCAAGGCGCGAACAAGCTGCCGATCACGGATCCGCGAATGACCCGCTTCATGATCACGCTCCAGGAAGGCGTCGATTTCGTCCTATCGTGCTTCCAAAACGAACGCTCCGCCGGCGGCGGCGATATTTTTGTACCGAAAATTCCCAGCATCAAGATCACCGATCTTGCCCGCTTCATGGCCCCGGGCTTGGAACAGGAAGTCATTGGCATCCGCCCGGGCGAGAAGTTGCACGAGGTCATGGTCACCGAGGACGACTCGCGCACCACCATCGATCTGGGCGATCGCTACGCCATTCGTCCGGCGTTCCCGTTCTGGGAAGCTGCTCAGCAGGGCGTGAAACCGACGAACCTCGTGGCCGACGGGTTCCGTTATTCCAGCGACAACAACGACGACTGGCTGGACGAAAGCACTCTGAAGGCGATGCTCGCCGACGTCATCTAGGCAAGAGATGAGCGACAGACCTCGGCCCCTGCCTTACGGGCGACAGTTGATCGAAGACGACGACGTTGCCGCCGTGGCGAAGGCGTTGAAGGCCGACTTGTTGACCACCGGCCCCGAAGTCGGGCGCTTCGAACGGACGTTGGCCGAAAAGACCGGCGCCGAATTCGCCGTCGCCTGTTCCAACGGCACGGCGGCGCTACATCTGGCGGCGCTCGCGCTGAATCTAGGGCCCGGCGACAAGGCGATCGTGCCGGCGATCACATTCCTCGCGACGGCGAATTGCGCGCGTTACGTCGGCGCCGACGTGATCTTTGCCGACGTCGATCCGGCGACGGGTTTAATGACACCGGAAACGCTGACCGACGCCATCGGGCGGGCTGGTTCGGCGGCAAAAGCCGTGCTGCCGGTCCATCTGAACGGCCAAGCCGTGGACATGGCGGGCATCGCCCGGGTCGCGCGCACCAAGGGCCTGCGGATCGTCGAGGATGCCTGCCATGGGATCGGCGGCGAGATGCGGGTGTCGGACGGGCGCTGGCTGCCGGTCGGTGCCTGTGCCTGTGCCGATGCCGACATGGCGACGTTTTCGTTCCATCCGGTGAAGACCGTGGCGATGGGTGAAGGCGGCGCCGTCACAACCAACGATAAGGCGCTCGCCGATCGGCTGGCGCTGCTGCGCAACCATGGCATGACGCGGGATGCGGCGCTTTTTTCCGAAAAATCCCAGGCCTTCGGCGCCGACGGCGAACCCAACCCTTGGTATTATGAAATGCCGGAACCGGGATTCAATTACCGGGCGACGGATTTCCAATGCGCGCTCGGCACCAGCCAGTTGGGCAAGCTCTCGCGCTTCGTCGCGGCACGGCGGGAGATTGCGGCGATGTACGACGAACACTTGGCGCACTTGGCG
>CAZDFF010000095.1:4784-12224 GCA_964504425.1 uncultured Hyphomicrobiales bacterium | reverse complement strand
TTCCGCAGCGCCTCCAGCAGGATCGCTTGGCGTTTCCAGGCGCGAAACGACATTCCCGTTTCGGCGACGAACGTCCGTTGTATCGTTCGGCTGCTGGCCCCGACACGCTTGGCCCACTGCTCGGACGTCGTCGCGTCGGCGGGATCGGCTTTGATCGCTTCGACGATCGGGCGAATGCGGGGATCGTTCGGTTCCGGCAAGTGCAGGGCGCCGGAACTTGCCGGTATTTCGGCGATTTCGTCGAGAATCAGGTTCATCAGCCGCTCCTCGCGGCCGCCCGGCGGGTATTCAGGCGAGATCTCCATCGCTTCCAAAATCAGCGCGCGCAGCAGAGGCGCGACATTGATGACGCCGCAGCAGGTCGGCAGGTCCGGTGCGGCGGCCGGATCGATATACAAGGTGCGCAGCATGACTCGCGTCGCGGTCCGAACGACATGCACGGTTCCGGCGGGAACCCATACGGCACGTTCGGGCGGGACGACCCATGTGCCTTCCGGGGTCGTCACGTTCATGATGCCTTCGCTGGCGAACAGCAACTGCGCCCGGTCATGATAGTGGGCGCCGTTTTCGAACCGTTCCGGCCAGTCGAGGGCCCGCGTCACGACGGCACGCGCGACCGAAATCGGCCGAAAATCGGGCACAGGGCCGGATGCGGCAGGATGTTGCCGCTTCATCGCGCGTCTTTCTCGAGTCATTCCGCCGGGGCGGCCTGGGCCGCCGTGTGCTTCGGCTTTTCTCCCGGCAACATGACGGAGATCGCGAGGATCACGGCGATGACGACGGCCAGCGTCAGGAAGACAGCGTCGAACTCGCCGGTCATCTTATGCACGCCGGCGACGAACGGTACCGCTGTCGCGCCGATTCCGAGGTTGAGGGCGAACCGGATCGCATAGGCCCGTGCCCGATATTCCGGGGCGGTGTAACGCGCGATGATGGTGTCGACGATCGGGATCATCATGAAGATCAGCGTCATGACCAGAAGTGCGACGCCCAGCAGCGGCACGCCGACGACGTGACGCACGATCAGGAACGCCGGCAGCTGGCAGGCCATGATGGTCATCACGATGGTACGGATCGGATAGCGGTCGATCATGTGGCCGATCAATATCTGGCCGAATGCGGCGACCGTGACAATCACGGTTACGGCGGCGCCCACCTGCGTCGTCGTGGTCAGCAGGTCCGGGACGCGGATGGTCAGAATCTTGGGCAAGGCGACGGTCATCGCCTGGAACGTCAATCCGCCGCCGATGGTGGTGATCGTGGCGATCAACATGAGGCGACGGTGCGACAGGGTCGTGGTGCTGGCGGCACCGCCCTTCTTCTTGTGGATTTCGACGTTGGTGCCGTACGTCAGGTAAAGAAGGCCGATCCCGACGGAAACCGCGCCCGGGATAAAAAACGCCCAGCGCCAGCCGAGCGTATCGACAAGCGCGCCGGCCGTGACGGCGGCGAACGCGATGCCGAGATTGCCGAACACGCCGTTGATGCCGAGCGCCTTGCCCAGTTTGTCGGCGAATTCCGTCACCATGGCGATGCCGACCGGGTGATAGATCGAGGCGAAGAGACCGACCAGCGTCAGCCCGATGCCCAGGTGGTAAATATTCTGCGAGAAGCCGACAAGAATGGTCGCCATGCCGATGCCGATGAAGAATATGGTCATCATGCCCTTGCGGCTCCAGCGATCCGATAGCCAGCCCGCCGGGATCGCGCCCGCGCCGAAGGCGACGAAGCCGAACACGGACACCGACAGCAATTCCGCGTAGGACGAGCCGAACTGCGGCCCGAGCGCCAGCACGACGGTCGGATAGAACAGCATGAACATATGGTCGATCGCGTGCCCGACATTCAGAAACAGAAAGTCGAGGCGATGGCGGACGGGCATCTCGGGTCTCCATGTTTACACCCGCGCGCGAGGCCCAAATGTCCGAGGCCGGCGCGGATCGATGTCGTGCGAATACGTATCCTAGCCGGCCGCGTCGGGCAAATCTTGCGACATATGATCAATTAATATCGATTTTCGGACATTCCTGTTGGCATAACTTCGATGCTTGAGGCGAAATATCATCGGAAATTCATAAAACGGTCAAAATACCAATAATATGGTCTAAACCGGTAATTTCCGTTGCGATCCACGCACATGCATCCTAGCGTATGCATCGTCGTCGACGGTCCAGCCATACCGTGCCAATCAGTGTGGATAAAATAACTCAAAGTTATTTAAGAAGATCAGTCTCCTTTGAAAATATGGAGAATGCATAACTTAAGCTGATTGGATGCATAAAATTAGCTGATTTGATCGGCTCTCCTCGGTGCTGAATAAATTTTACGGTGAGATCGGGGGGAATGGGCTCGTCCCCGGCGGGGATACAGAAACAGAAAACGCGAAACATGGAGGCATACAGAATGAAATTCTCAATCAATCGTGCGCTGGTCGTCGCTACGGTGGCGGGCGCAACCGCTTTGGGTGGTATGGGTGCCGCGTTTGCCGAAGCCCCGAAGCAGATTCGGTTCGGCTTGCTGCCGGCCGAGGATCCCGGCCGCATGGTAGAGATGTTCGATGGCATCGCCAAGCATATCAGCAAGAAGACCGGATTGCCGACCACCGTGCGTGTCTAGGAAAGCTACAACGCGCTGATCGAGGCGATGCGCTCCGGCCATCTCGAGATCGTCTACGTCGGCGGCAGCCAGTACGTGAAAATGCTGGATCTGAAGATGGACGTAATCCCATTGGTGCTGAACAAGGATACGTCCGATCGCACTTACTATAAGTCCTGCATCATTTCGCGGTCGGATAGCAAAGTGAAGACTTGGAATGACTTGAAAGGGAAAACCTTCGCCTTCGTCACGCCGACATCGACCTCGGGCGGCGTTGGCCCGGCTTACTTGCTGCGCAAGAACGGCATCAATCCCGACAAGGATTTCAAGAATAAGATTTATGCCGGGAAACACGACGCCGCGTTTCTGGCGGTCAAGAACAAGAAGGTCGACGCCGGTGCGGTCGGCGACTTCTATTTCTGGCGCTGGAAGGACCGCAACATCCTGCAGATGGAAAAGTACGACGAGCCGAACGACAAGTTGATCAAGTCCGAATTGCACGTCATCGGCTGCATCAAGGTGCCGAATACGCCGATGGTCACGCTGAAAAGCTTCGGCGACAAGTTCATCAAGGACATGCGTGACGCATTCCTCAGCCTGCCGAAGGAAGTAGCCGGTGCCTACAAAATCTGGCCGAGCACGGGCTTTGCGTTGACCAGTCATGAAGACTTCGTCGATCTCGTCGGCATGGCTAAGACAAAGTAGTTTGAATCTCGAACTCGGGAATGGAACGTTCGACCTTCGGGTCGAACGTTCCGTCGTTCGGCGAATAATTTAAACATAACGACAACAAGAAACCGTACGAAGGGGGTCCGCTTGGCGCAAACCGGCGAAAATATGGTCGAGGTCAAAAACCTCACCAAGGCCTACGGCAACAATCCACCCGCAATCCGCGACATCTCCCTTAAATTCAAGCGGGGCGAATTCGTCGTCCTTCTCGGCCCCAGCGGCGTCGGGAAATCCACGCTTCTGCGATGCCTCAACCTACTGGTTCGTCCGACATCAGGCTCGGTCATCGTTGACGGCGAGGATTTGAGCACACTTTCGGGCCGGGAACTTTTGCGCGCCCGTCGGCGGATCGGCATGATTTTCCAGGAATTCAACCTTGTGAATCGCATGTCCGTTTTGACCAACGTGCTGTGCGGACGGCTCGGGACACTGGGCTTTTGGCGGGCCCTGACCTATTCATTCCCGGAAGAGGATCATGCGCGCGCCGTCAAGGCATTGGCACGCGCCGGCCTTGAAGACCCGGAGATGTACATGCGCCGCGCCGACATGCTTTCGGGCGGACAGCGCCAGCGCGTCGCTATTGCCCGGGCTTTGGTGCAGGAGCCCAAGCTGATCTTGGCCGACGAGCCGATCGCCAGTCTCGACGTCATCATGCGCGCGCAGATCATGGATCTGGTCGCGGACATCGCCAAGCGCGACGGAATCACCGTGGTGATGAGCTTGCACCAACTGGATGCCGCTCGGCGGTATGCGGACCGGATCATCGCGCTTGCCGGCGGCGTCGTCACGTTCGATGGCCCCCCGGGCGATCTGAATGACGAGGTGGTGGAACGCATCTTCAAGAAGAAGATCCAGGCGGTCGAAGAAGAGAACCGTCAGGAAGCCGAAAAGCTGCGCGCCAATGGTTGACGCCGCCGCACTCGACCGTACGCTTCAATTCGTCGTCGATCGCCGCCGAGCGACCCGACGTCAATTCGCGATCACAGGAGCGGTTCTCCTGGGGCTCGCGGTGTGGTCCGCGCACGGCTCCGAATTCAACATTCCGCGCCTGGTCGAAGGATTGCCGAAGTTTTACGATCTGCTCCGCCGGATGATGCCGCCCGATACCGCGGTGCTCGGCAGTCTCATGGGGCCGCTGCTCGAAACCGTCGAGATGGCGTTGCTGGGCACCACGTTTCCGATTTTCCTTGCGCTGCCGCTCGCCTTCCTCGCCGCCGTCAACATCTCACCGCACCCGGTCGTCAGCGCCACGACCCGTGTCGTGATCGGCAGCTTGCGGACCGTGCCCGAACTGATCTGGGCGATGATCTTGGTGACGGCCGTCGGGCTGGGCCCGTTCCCGGGCGTGCTGGCGCTGACGCTGCATAGCATCGGCGGGCTCGGCAAGTTTTACTATGAAGCCATCGAGTCCAGCGATCCCGGTCTGATCGAGGCCATGCAGGCAACCGGCGCCAGCCGCTTCAAGGTCATCTGGTTTGGCGTCATGCCCAACGTCATCCCGATCATGATGTCGAGCACGCTGTTCTACTGGGAATACAACAACCGTGCCTCGACGGTGCTTGGCCTGGTCGGCGCCGGCGGCATTGGGCTCGCGTTGACCCATGCGATGGCCGACTTCCGCTATCGGGAGGTCATCACTTGCCTGATCCTGATTGTGCTGATCCTGGTCGTGATCGACCGTATCAGCGCGTATCTCCGTTCGAAGATTATTTGACCATGGCGACAGAAAAGTCCGTTTCTCCCGTGCCGCCCAAGCCCATTCTACCGCGCGTGACACCGCTGCAGATGGGGGTCGCGCTTATTCTCGCGCTCGTCTATTGGAAGTCGCTCGAGGACACCAATTTCAGCATCGAGGAACTGGTGCGCGGCATCCCCGCTATCGGCGAATTGGTGCGGCAGATGTTTCCACCCGACTGGTCGTACGCGCTACAGCTCGGCCGGCCGGTGATCGAAACTCTGCAGATCGGCATCATTGCATCCATCATTGCGGGAATTCTGGCTCTGCCCATGGCGTTCCTGGCAGCCAAGAACGTTTCGCCACATCCGGCCATCTACCTGCCGGTGCGCCTGATACTGACCGTGTGCCGGGGCGTTTCCGAATTGATCTGGGCATTGCTGTTCGTGGTCGCCGTCGGCCTCGGTCCCTTTGCCGGCGTCATCGCGCTGATCATCTATTGCGTCGGCGTCATTGGGAAGCTGTTGGCCGAGGCCGTTGAGGCGGTCGACCCGGGGCCGCTGGAGGCGATGGCGGCGGCCGGTGCCAGCCGCTGGAAGGTCTTTCTTTACGGCGCTTGGCCGCAAGTGATGCCGCTTTATCTGACGTATTGTCTTTACTACTGGGATCACAATACGCGTCAGGCCGTCGTTCTCGGATTCGTCGGTGCCGGCGGCGTCGGCTACACGCTATTTTTCAATATCAGCACGTATTATTTCGAAAAGGCAATGATGGCGATGATCGTTTTGATCGCCATGATCGTCGTGATCGACCGGATCTGCCTTTACCTGAGAAAGAAAATCATCTGACCGGTGCCGGCCGGACAATCCCGGATTCGCGTCGTTGTTGCGCCAATTGAACGAATGAACGAATCGATGCCAGCGATTTTCGTTGCGCCATGCAGACGATATTGTCCGTGATCGTCATGTCGGCGTCGGTGACGGGCAGGCCGCGCACGCGAAGATCGGATACGGCATCGGTTTCTATCGCGACGCCGATACCGACGCCTGCGGCAACGGCCTCGCGAAGGTTTTCCCGGCTGTCGACGAGCATGACGCGTTGAAGCGAGATGCCTGCCTGCGCGACGGTGCGCTCGAACGTCAAGCTGGTCATAGAGTGGGTCGAATCACGCAGGACCATGCGCTGGTCGGCCAATTCAGAAAGCCGGATGCCTTGTCTGTCGGCCCATGGATGGTCGCGCCCGACAACGACCACGATCCGGTGCGTTGCGTACGGCATGACGAAGAAAGCCGGATCCGGGGTGACCCAGACCATGATGGCGACGTCGATTCGGCAATCGCGCAAATCGCGTTCGATATCGCGCCCGACGCCCATAATCAGCGAAACGTGGACTCCTGGATGCATCTGGCCGTATTGGGCAAGAAGCTGACTGGCGGAATAGGGGGCATCGCTGCCGACACGGAACTGTCTCGGATGCCCATCCCGCAGCGTTCGCAGCATCTGGTCGGCTTCTTCCTCCAAACGGAAGATACGCCCGACGATCTCGAACAAACGCTGTCCGGGTTCGGTCAATTGAATGCCGCGAGGGCGACGTTCGATGAGAGTCAGTCGGTAAGTATCCTCGAGCGCCTTGACCTGGGCGGATACCGCCGGCTGGCTGACGTTCAAGGCCTTTGCGGCCTTCGAAAACCCGCCTTCGGCGGCGACCGCATGGAAAGCGCGCAGTTGTCCGAAGATCATTCCAGGCTCATAAATTTATATTATTTGAACACTATCTATCTTGTTGTTATTAAACAAGACATATCATATTTTTATATATGTCATAATCGAATGCGATTTGATTTTCGGCTTTCTCGCGGCTCCAATCGATAAACCGTCGCGGGCGTGCGGCGGTTTGCCAGGGAGGGCAGCATGAGCCGATACAGGGGACCGATCCGTCTCGTTATTTTGGACATCGCCGGCACGGTGTGCGACGGACCGCAGGATCTTCGCCACGTCTATCCTAATGACGACGGACTTGCCGTGAAGGGTCCGGTGATCGTGTTCGAGCGGATGTTCAGGAAATTCCGCATGGATGTCGATTGGGACACGATCCGCAAGCCGATGGGCAAGTTCAAGAAGGAACACCTGGAAGATATCCTTTCCTTCCCCGATGTCCGGGCACAGTTTCGCCAGGTTCATGGGAGGGACTGGACGCCGGCCGACGTGACCGAGATGTTCGACATGTTCCGGCCGGAGATGGCCGACGTGGCGGCAACCGAGGATCTGATTCGCCCGTTCGAAGGGGTCAAGGACGCGATCGACCAATTGCGCGCGGCGGGAATCAAGGTCGGCTGCGATACCGGCTATCCGGTCGAAGCATGCAACGCCATCTATTCCACTTTGGCGACGAAGCACGGGATCGTGTTCGACGTCGTGGCGGACTCCGAAAACGTGCGCGG
>CAZDFF010000095.1:0-4774 GCA_964504425.1 uncultured Hyphomicrobiales bacterium | reverse complement strand
CGATTGCATGTACAAGGCGAACGTGTTTCCCCCGGCGGCCGTGGTGAAAGCCGACGACATCACCGCCGGCGTGCAGGAAGGCGCGAATTCCGGTGCTTGGACGGTCGGACTGTATGCCACCGGCGCACACGATTACGATACGTTGAAGGCTGCCGGCGCGGATTATCTGATCCCCGGATCGCGCTATCTCGCTGATCTGGTGTTTACGGAAATCCAGCCGCGATTGATGCGGGGCGACATGCCGGGGCTGGCGGCCTGACTTATCGTTTGCCGGAAAGTCGAGGGGAGGCGGATGGGAAAGCACCACGATCTCGGCGGTCATCCGGCCGGGCCGATCGAACGCATCGAAGCGACGGCCAATCACTGGCAAAAGCGCATGGAGGCGATGCGGGACTGTTTGGCTCGCCGTTCGGTTCCGGTCATGCACGTGGACGAAATGCGTCGCGCCATCGAGGATCTCGACGGTGATCTTTACAGGCGACTCTCGACCTATCAGCGCAAAACCTTGGCCATCCGCGATGTGCTGCTGGAAAAAGGCGTAATCGATGCCGCCGAGATGAAGGCCGAAATCGCTTGGCGTCGCCGTGAACGAGAAAAGGACATCGTAGCCGCGGCGACTTTGCCGGATCACCGCGGTCATGACCATGATCAGGAGCATCTCCATCCTGAATCGCCGACCGTGGACGAGTACGAACTGATCAGTGAGGCCATGATCGCCGGCCTGATCGCCCGGGGCGTGTTGCACCCAAGCGATCTCAGGAGGGGGGTCGAACGCGCCGAAGCGGCGGGACCCGCGCTCGGCGCCGACATCGTCGCGCGAGCGTGGACCGATGCGGCCTTCAAGGCGCGCCTTTTGGCTTCCGGGAAAGAGGCGTTAACCGCGATCGGCATCGACGCGCTCGAGGCGGGAATCGTCGCCGTCGAAAATACCCAAGACGTTCATAACCTCGTCGTTTGTACGCTATGTTCCTGTTATCCGCGTTCCATCTTGGGGAGTCCGCCCGCATGGTACGTCGGAACGGCCTATCGCGCGCGCGCCGTGCGCGAACCGCGCCAGGTTTTGGCCGAGTTCGGATTCAACCTGCCGGACGGCGTTCGCGTCCGGGTTCACGACAGTACCGCCGACATGCGTTACATCGTGATTCCCATGCGCCCGCCCGGCACGGAAAATTGGCCAATGGAAAAACTGCGTCGCCTTGTCACGCGCGATAGCCTGATCGGTGTCGCGCCCGCGCTTGGCGCCGACGAGGTCGAGAAGAGATCGTGACGGCCTTGCATCGCCTGACCGCCCGGGAAGCTGTGCGTCTTCTGCGGCGGCGGGAAATCTCTCCCGTCGACCTTGTGAAGGCCTCCCTTGCGCGGATCGCCGCGACCGACGCCACATTGAATGCCATGCCGACCCTTTGTCCGGAGCGGGCGTTGGCGGCAGCCAAGAGGCTTGAAAACGCCGCGGTGCCGGCAATAGGCGGCCATGCTTGGCTTGGCGGGCTGCCGATCGCGGTCAAGGACTTGAACGACGTCGAGGGCGTGCGCACGACCTACGGGTCGCCCTTGTTCGCCGATCATGTGCCCGACGGTTCCGACGCCATGGTCGAAACGCTGGAAGCCAACGGGGCTATCGTGGTCGGAAAAGCGAACACGCCGGAATTCGGCCACGGCGCCAACACCTTCAACGAAGTATTCGGCAAGACGCGTAATCCTTGGAATACGAAAATGACATGCGGGGGCTCGTCGGGCGGTTCCGCGGTGGCCGTCGCGACGGGCCAAACGTGGCTCGCGACGGGCTCCGATCTCGGGTGCAGCCTACGGACGCCGGCGGCCTTTTGTTCGGTCGTTGGCTTGCGCCCGTCGCCCGGTCGGGTTGCGCGCAGCAGGACTCGCCTTCCATTCGACGATCTGTGGGTCCAAGGACCGCTCGCGCGCAATGTGGGCGACCTGGCGCTCATGCTCGACGCCATGTCCGGCTGTCACGGGGACGATCCGATTTCCATTCCGGCGCCATCGACGCCGTTTCAAGAGGCGGCCGATCGTCCGACGCCGCCGAAACGCGTTGCCTATAGCCCAGATCTTGGCGGCTTGACCCCGGTTGCGCGGGAAGTCGCCAATGCATGCGAGGCCGCCGCACGGCGCTTTTCCGAAATAGGCGCCACCGTGGAGCAGGCATGCCCCGATTTAGCCGACGCGCGAGATATATTCCGGGTGTTGCGGGCGAACCAATTGGTCGGAGACCTATCGCCGGTCGTTGACGCGCACCGGGATAAAATAAAGCCCGAGGTTCTTTGGAACATAGGTATCGGAAAGAAAATGACGGCCGACGACGTCGCCGACGCCGAGCGCCGGCGCGGGCTGCTCTACGGACGTGTCGCAAGGTTCTTCAAGACGTATGATCTTCTGGTGACGCCGGCAGCCGTGGTCGCGCCATTCGATGTCGATATTCGTGCGCTCGACGAAATCGAAGGCACTAAACTGGATAATTATTACGAATGGTACGCGATCGCTTACGCGATCACATTGACGTCGTTGCCCGCGGCGTCCCTTCCTTGCGGATTCACGGCCACCGGCCTGCCGGTCGGCCTTCAAGTAGTCGGTCCCGCGCGCGGCGAGGCGAAGATTCTGAGCGCGTGCGCGATGATGGAGCAGATATTCGGAATATCCGATCGATTGCCGATCGATCCGATGACCCCCTAATTCTCGGCGATGCGGTAAGCATTCCCGCCGGCTTTCTTGGCCGCGTACATGCACTCATCAGCCTGCCGTACCACGGTTTCGGCGTCGTCGATATCGGCACCGGCAATGCCGATGCCGATACTGGCGCCGATCCGGCACGTAATGTCGCCGATCACGAATGGTTTTCCCAGCGCCTCGATGATTCGTTCAGCAGCAATGCTGGCGGTCGTCGCATCCCCATCGGGTTCGACGATGACGGCGAATTCATCGCCCCCAAGCCGGGCAACCGTATCGGTTTCGCGTACGGCGGCTTTTATGCGTTTGCCGATCTCCACCAAAACACCATCGCCGACACTATGGCCGTAGGTATCGTTCACCGGTTTGAATCCGTCGATATCGATGTAAAGAAGTGCGAACGAACCTTTCATGCGACGGGCGCGCGCCGCGGCCTGGCCGAGGCGATCCCCGAAAAGGCCTCGATTGGGCAAAGACGTCAAGGCGTCGTAGTTGGCTTGGCGTTCGTAAGTCTCTTGAAGATTTTTGATCGGCGTCACGTCCGACCAAACGCCGACCAAGCCGCCACTTTTTACGGAACGCTGGCGGATGTAAATCCAGCGGCCGTCGTGCAGGCGATCTTCTTCGGTTTCGTTTCCCAATGGCAGGCCCTCGCGAAACTTGCGCAGGCATTCGGCCACGTAGGCCTCGGTGTCGGCCGATTCGGATTCATCCCGTTGAATCGCGGCCCAGGCCCTCAGAATATTTTCGTAGGATGTGCCGTGAACCAGCACCCCGGCAAGCGACGGATACATGCGCCGAAACACGCCGTTGCACATCACAAGTTGGCCGTTGTGATCGAACAGGACGAATCCGTCGGTCAGACTTTCGATGGCCTCGACCATCCGTTGGCGGGTCAACCGCGCCATCTGCACGGTCGATTTCAGCCTCTGATCGATCATCGTGGCGCCGATGGCGAGAGCAAGGAGTATCAACGATACAGCCGAGACCTCGGTCGCCAAATCGTCGCCGGTCAGTCCCGTATGGTAGGCTTGGGGCGATGTCATGGGGAAGAAATAGACACCGGCCATGGCCGTATAGTGCATGCCGGAAATGGCAAGGCCCATGATGCCGGCGCTGAGCCAGCGCAGGGGGTTGTTTTTGCCGCGCACGTAGACGACGTGGCGTAGTTCCTGCGCATAAAGGGCGGCAACGCCAAGCGCCATCGCAACCAAAATCGACAAGGCAAACAGCGTCGGGGAATAACGCATTTCGGCGTCCAGAAGCATCGCGTCCATGCCGGTGAAATGCATGATCCCGACGCCGTCACCGAACAGAGCGCCGCCGGCGAACAGATGAACGCGCGAAAGATTGCGGGACGTCATCAGGTGGATGGCAAGGCCGCTGGCCAGGATCGCGGGGCCGACGGATAGCGTCGTCATCGTGTAATCGTAACTGACGAAGACCGGGAGTTCGAACGCGAGCATGCCGGTGAAATGCATGGCCCATACGCCGTGGCCCATGACGAATGCGCCGCCGACAAGCCACATCCAACGCTCGCGGCGATCGTCGGCAACGACGACGCGCTCGCTCATCAACAACCCGGCATAGGATGCGGCGACGGCGATGGCATACGACAAGACGACAAGCGGCCAGTCGTACGTTGCCTGCAACAGATTCGCGAAATCGGTATTCCGATCGGCGAAGTGGATCATCGCTGGGCCCGTCCGTCGTCCAAGGCGCCCGCACCGTAGACCGGCACAGTAGCGCCACCGAACAAGACACCTTGCCGTCCCGGCGGCGAGGCGTCATGCCACAACAGCCGTACTATAGATCGAAAGGAAAAACTGAATACCCTAAAAATGGCCGATATAGGCCTTTTTCAGGTCTTTTCCGCGTCCCCGGCGAGTGCCGATCGAAATCGTCGCGCCAAGATGGCGCCGTCGCGTTCCGGAAGCACTTTTGTGGCCTCGCCGGGCCGGATTTTAAGGACGGCGAGGTTGGGCCCAGGCTTCCGAAACAACAGATCGGCGACGGCCCCGAGTGTATCCTGGGTGACGGCGGTTGTGGCCGCGCGGAATCCGAGACCAAGCGCCGCCGCGGCCAGATCGAC
>CAZDFF010000094.1:0-12227 GCA_964504425.1 uncultured Hyphomicrobiales bacterium | reverse complement strand
CCGGTCACGGCGAAATCGTAACCGTGCAGATGGATCGGATGGTTGGTCATGGTCAGGTTGCCCATGCGGATTCGCACGCGGTCGCCCATGCGCACCGGCAGCGGGTCGATGCCGGGGAAAACGCGGCTGTTCCAGCACCACATGTTGAACTCGGTCATGGTCGCGATCTTCGGCGTCATGGCGCCCGGTTCGATGTCGAACGCGTTCACCAGGAAGCAGAAATCGCGATCGACCCGATGCTTTTTCGGGTCCTTCGGGTGGACCACCAGGAAGCCCATCATGCCCATCGCCATCTGCGTCATTTCGTCGGCATGCGGGTGGTACATGAAGGTGCCGCTTTTCCTCAGGCCGAATTCGTAGACGTAGGTCTTGCCCGGCGGAATATGCGGCTGGGTCAGGCCGCCGACGCCGTCCATGCCGCACGGCAGCAGGATTCCGTGCCAGTGGATCGTGGTGTGCTCGGGCAATTTGTTGGTGACGAAGATGCGGATCTTGTCGCCCTCGACCGCCTCGATGGTCGGGCCCGGGCTCTGGCCGTTGTAGCCCCACAGGTTCGCCTTCATGCCGGGCGCCATCTCGCGCACCACGGGCTCGGCGACCAGGTGGAATTCCTTCCAGCCGTCCTTGAGACGCCACGGCGCCGACCAGCCGTTCAGCGTGACGACCGGATTGTAGGGGCGACCCGAGGCCGGCGCGGCCGGCGGCTGGGTGCCGGGCGTCGCGGCGACGGCGGGTTCGGGGATCAGCGACAGCGCGGAGCGGTTGACCATGGCCGCGCCCATCAGGGCGGCGCCGGTCAGAACGTGACGTCGGGATACCATGTCTGTCCTCCTGTTCATTCGCCCGTGCCGACGAGGCGGGCCGAGGCCCCGCCGGTGTCGGCGACGGCGACGAAATCGAGATCGGTGGCGGCGAGCCAGAAATCGCGCCGGGCTTCGACGGCGGCGGCGACGGTTTCGCTTTGCTCGCGCAGGTCGGCGAGAAGTTCGAACACGCCGATCAGCATGCCGTTGTAGCGCAGCACCATTTCCTCGCCGATCTTGCGCCGCAGCGGCAGGACTTCTTCCGTGTAATGGCGGGCGAGATCGAACGCGGTGCGATAGTCGGAATAGGTTTCCCGCACCTCGGACCGGGCGTTGACGGCGACGGCCGCCAATCTGTCGACCGACTGCATGTAGATGTTCTCCGCCTTGGCGGCCTTGGCCGAACCCCAGTCGAAGATCGGCACCTCGATGGAAATTTCGTAGCCGGTTTGCGTGCGTTGTCCCGTCGCGTCGTTGCGGAAGCCGGCGATTTCTAGCGCGTTGACGAACCGCGTCGCCCGGGTCAGGCCCAGGGATTTCGCCGTCGCCTCCGTTTCCGCCTTGGCGATCCGGATGTCGAGCCGTTCCGCGACCGCCTTCTTCTCGATATCGCCGGGGTCCTTCGGCTCCTTGGGCAGGGCGGGTATCCTGTCGGGCAGCTTGAAGCCGGCATCGCGGCCCCACAGCCCCATCAGGCGTGCCAACCGTTCGCGCGCCGCCGTCGCTTTGTGGCGGACGCGCGCCAGTTTCATCGTCGCTTCGGCGTAAAACACCTGCTCGCGCGCGTAATCCAGCACCGACCAGTTGCCGACGTCGGCCATCCGTCGCGCCAGTTCGACCCGAGCCTTGGCCGTTTCGCCGAACGATTCCGCGTAGGCGGCGATCTCGGCCGCGGCGACGGCGGCAACCCAGGCGCGGCGAACCTCGGCCGCGGTCCTCAGCACGGTTTCGGCGGCGCGCATCTTGGCGCGTTCGAAACGCCGTTCCTCGATTCCCGTCGCGAACGGCATCAGCAATATTTCGAGCGGCTTGATCGCGATGCTGCGTTCGATGTCGAGGTCGGCCTCGCGCGACAGCCGCTTGAACGAGAACGTCGGATTGGAAATCCGATTCGCCTGCACCAGGTCCGCCTCGGCGATGCCCAGTTCGGCATACGAGGCGCGCAGGTTCCGGTTGGCCAGCAGGGCGATCCGCACCGCCGCGTCGGCGTCGACGGGCTTTGCCAGCAGGGCGGCGATCTCGTCGCGGGCCTTGGCCTCGTCGGCCTCGGATTTAATCCACGTCGGCGCTTGGCCGAGCGTCGGCCGGCTCAACGCCTGGACCGTATCGAAGCCGCTTCGATCGGTGATCTGCGCGCAGCCGCCGAGCAGCAGCAGTGCGGCGACGAATGCTTTCCTTCGCATCGCTATGTCCTCAATGATGGCCGAGGTGGCCGGCGCCGCCGGTCACGGGTTTGACGGGAACGGCTTTCGGCGCTGGCGCTTCGGGCGCATCGGCTGCGGGCGAGACGGCTGCGGGCGCGGGCGCGTTCTTTAGCGCGCCGACATGGCCGCCGACGGCGCGGACGGTGTCGTTGGCGCCCTTCCACGACGACACCGGGCCCGGTCGGAATTTCAAATATCCCTCGAAAGCGGATCGGTATACCGGCGGCGCGGCGCCGAGGTTCGGGTCGGTCGCGTTCGGCGACGGCGGTTCGGCGCCATGGGCCGCGGTCGCGACCGAGACGGCGATAGCGACGAGGGCGAAACGCCCCCGCTTGCGGAACGATGTCATGATGGTCCTCTCGCGTTGATCGACGGCACGGACGGGCGCGGATGCGCCCGTGGCGGTCGATCAGGCGCGCGGAGGATGCAGCGGCGGTCGGACGGACTCGGCCGTCGGCGTGTCGGGACGCGGGACGGTCACGGGGCCGGCGGGCGGCTCGGCAAACGCGACGTCGATTTCCTCGGCGCCGGCGATGAAGCAGAACATGCAAGAACCGCAAGCCGAACGATCGTCGGGCATGGGTGCCTTGTTCGCGCCGTCGGTCCGCGAATCCGGGCAATGCCGCTTGTTCGTTGCATGCATGTCGCCGGTCAAATCGTGACCGGCTTGGGCATGCGCGGCGGCATGTTCCAAGGCCGTGCGTTCCATGGCGCGGGCATGCGCGGAAAACGGCAGGGACAGCGCCGACAGCGCGAACAGCAACGCCAGCAGCCCGTTCAGGCGCCTGCGCAGCGGAGTCATGCGGGTGACGGCGATAGTCATTTACATATTATCGCCGCTTCCCGCGCAGGAAGGTCAAGGATTTCGATCCGGATACGGCGGTCAATCCAGCCGTTCTTCGTCCCGGTAATCGGGCACCGAGACCGGCCAGCCGAGTTCCTCCTCGATCTGCCCACGCAGGGCGTCCGCCGCCTCGGGTTCGCCGTGGACGACGAAGACGCGCTTGGGCGGCCGGCGGAAGCCGCGCAGCCACGCCATCAGGCCGTCGCGGTCGGCGTGCGCGGACAGCATGTCGAGATTGTCGACCTCGGCCTTGATCGGCACGTGGCGGCCGTGAATTTTCACCGTGGGCGCACCGTCGACCATGTGCCGCCCGCGCGTGCCGCCCGCTTGATAACCCGCGAACAGGACGGCGTTGCGCGGGTCGGGCGCGAAGTGCTTCAGGTGATGCAGCACGCGCCCGCCGGTCGCCATGCCGCTGGCGGAAACGATGATCTTCGGCATCGGATCGCGGTCGAGTGCCTGCGAGTCCTCGGGTTCGCGCACGGTCCGGGCGACGGCGCACATGGCGCGGCAGTCCTCGGTGGTCAGGCGGTGGTCGTCGGCATGGCGGCGGAAAATCTCGGCGGCGTCGATCGCCATGGGGCTGTCGAGAAAGACCGGCAGGTCGGGAATCCGTCCGGACCGTTTCAGTCGCCAAATATGATACAGCAGGATCTGCGTCCGCCCGACCGCGAACGACGGCACCAGCACCGTCCCGCCGCGCGCGGCGACGCGACCGATGACATCGGCCAGCGCGTCTTCCGGGTCGGCGGTCGAATGGCGGCGGTCGCCGTAGGTCGATTCGACCAGCACGTAATCCGCGGCTTCTACGCGCTCGGGCGGCGGCATGGTGGCGCTGTCGTCGCGGCCCAGGTCGCCGGAAAAGACGACGGTCTGCCCGTCGACCTGGGCCTCGACGATGGCGGCGCCGAGAATGTGACCGGCGCGGCGGAAGCGCACCCGGACGCCGGGCGCCACCTCGCGAAACTCACCGAACGGCACGGCGCGGATGCGGCCCAACGCATCCATCGCGTCGTCCTTGGTGTACAGCGGCAGTGCCGGCTTGTGCTTGGAAAAGCCGTGCTTGTTGGCGAAGGCGGCATCCTTTTCCTGAAGAAAGCCGGAATCGGGCAGCAGAATTTCGCACAGGTCGCGCGTCGCATGGGTCGCGTAGACGAAACCCTCGAAGCCGTTCTTCACCAACAGCGGCAGGTAGCCGGAATGATCCAGGTGCGCGTGGGTCAGCACCACGGCGCCGATCTTCTTGGGATCGATGGGCAGCGGCGCCCAATTGCGCAGCCGCAGTTGCTTGAAGCCCTGGAACAGGCCGCAATCGACCAGCACGGCGGCGCCTTTAGCGCGAAGCAGATACTTCGATCCGGTGCCCGTGCCGACGCCGCCCAGGAACGTCAGCGTCGGGGTCGCGGCGGCAGTTTTTCGGGTTCGAGGCGCCAAGACGGACTCAGGTCATGCCGACCATGATGTTGGAACGGAACGGCGCGCGTTCGCCCAGCCGTTCGTACCACTTCTTCAGGTTTTTCATTTCCGGCCGTTCGATGCCTTCGAAGGTGTACCAGCGATAGGTGACGATACCGACCGGGATGTCGCCCGCCGTGAAGGATTTGCCGGCGACGAAGTCGTTCTTCGCTAGGCGCTGGTCCAGCATGGCCAGCGCGGCGGCGGTCTTTTCGACCGAGGCCATGGCGGCGTCCATGTCGCGCTGGTCGGGTTTGGCGCGCACCAGATTGAAGAACAGGGGGCCGTAGGCCGGGCCGAGGACGGTCTGTTGCCAGTCCATCCATTGATCCGCCAGCGCGCGGGCCTGCGGGTCCTCGGGCCAGACAACGCCCGTGCCGTATTTGGCACCCAGGTAGCGCAGGATCGCATTCGATTCCCACAGCACGAAGCCGTCGTCGATGATCGTCGGAACGGTGCCGTTCGGGTTCATGGCGAGGTAGGGCGCGTCCTTGTTCTTGCCGAACTGCAAGCCGTAATCCTCGCGGTCAAACTTCAAGCCGATCTCGTCGCACAACCAGATCAGCTTCTGTACGTTCGATGAATTCTTGCGTCCCAGAATCTTCAGCATTCGTCGCTCCTTGGTTCGGTCTCGCGCTCTACTTGGTTCGGGCAAACACGTCCATCAGGCTCTGCTGTCCGGCGAAGTGCAGGAACCAAGCGTTGTTGAACGCCGTCCGCAGACAGGCATCCATCACCATGCGGTTCATCAATCCCGTAACTTCCTTGGGGTTGGTCGCTTCGAAGAATTGGAAGATATTGTCGGCGAGGAACGGGTAGTGCCAGGCAAAAATGTCGGAAACGACCAGGTTGAATCGCCAATCCAGCCAATGGACCAGGCCGGCGCGCACCAGTTCCCAGCTCAAGGGCCGCATTTCGAAATTCCACTCGGCGCCGCCCTTCTCCTCGTAGCTATCGTAGACGCGCTTGAGCAGGTCGCGATGAAGCGACGGCGTCAGCACCAGCACGCCGGTTTGCGTCACGCGATCCTCGCCGCCGGGCGCGCCGGGCAGGCCCCAGGCTTGGTAGAACGCGTCGGGCGTCAGGTTGTCGATGAAGGCGACCCCGGCGCGGCGCCAGCGCGCGTACTGGCGAGCCAGGATATCGCGATAGACGGCGGGCGTCGGCATGCCGTAGGCATCGACCGCGCCGACCTTGGCCTCGGGCACGCACTCGACGATGGAGGGGGCATCGGGATTGATCAGGATATCGGCGTCGACCCAGACGATGCGTTCGTACCCTTGCGTATCGGCGGAGTCGGCGATCAGGCATTTCTGCCAGGCGGGCGAGCGCGCTTGCGCCCGGGGCGACGAATCCAAGGAGCGGTCGAACACGATCAGGTCGTAGCCGTGGCGGTCCGCGTAGGCCCGCCAGTTGGCGCGGCAATGGGTTTCGAACAGCCGCGCGTAACGATCCCCGATCGCCATGGTGACGAGGGCCCTCGACGCGCCGCCGTCCGTCATGACGACGCGACTTTTTCCAGCAGCCGACCCATGAAGGCTTCGCCCTTGTCGACCTGTTCGAGGGCGATGAATTCGTCGGGCTTGTGCGCCTGGGCGATGGCGCCGGGACCGCAGATCACGGTCGGGATGCCGACTCGGTCGTGAAACAGGCCGGCCTCGGTGGCGAACGCGACCTTGGCGTGGTCGTTGCGCCCGGCCAGCGCCTTGACGAACGCGACCACGTCGGCGCCCGGATCCATGTCCAGCCCGGGAGCGGCGTTGGTTTCGATAATCTCGATGGTCGCGGCGGGCGAAACCGCCTTCATCTCGGGGATCAGGGTATCGGCGAAGGCGCGAATCTCGGCGACCACCGGTTCCGGATCGTGGCGCGGCAAATGGCGGATCTCGAACATGAATTCGCAGGCGCGCGGCACGATGTTCAAGGCGGTGCCGCCGGAAATCGTGCCGGTGTGCAGCGTCGAAAAGGCGACGTCGAACAGGTCGTCGAACGGACCTTCCTTGGCCAGGCGCCTGGCGATGCCTTTCATGTGGGCGATCACCATGGCGGCGTATTCGACCGCGTTGACGCCCTCGGGCGCCAGGCTCGAATGTGCCTCGTGTCCCGACACGCGCCCGACATAGGTGCGCTTGCCCTTGTGGCCGGTGACGACCTGCATCGACGTCGGTTCGCCGACGATGCACATGTAGGGCTTCACCGGCATGTCCTTCATGCGTTCGATCAGATGGCGCACGCCGAGGCAGCCGACCTCCTCGTCGAACGAGAAGGCGAGGTGGATGGGTGTGGCCAGTCCCCGTTCCAGGAATTTGGGCACGAAGGCGAGCGCGATGGCGAGGAATCCCTTCATGTCGCAAGTGCCGCGGCCGTAAAGCCGCCCGTCGCGTTCCGCGATCTTGAAAGGATCGCTCGACCAGGCCTGGCCGTCGACCGGTACCACATCGGTGTGGCCGCTCAGCATGATGCCGGGGCGGTCGTCGGGGCCCAGCGTCGCGTACAGATTGGCCTTGGTACCTTCCGGATTGGGTGCCAGCAGGCTTTCGACCCCGAATCCGGCGAGATAGGTCCGGACGTAGTCGATCAGGGCCAGGTTGGATTCGCGGCTGGTGGTGTCGAAGGCGACCAGGTCGCGGATCAGCCGAAGGGTCTCGGGCGCGGGCATCGGCCCATACTAGAGCCCGTCGGCCAATGCGTGCAAGGCAACGGAATTATTGCGTTATTTCCTTTTCTTTGCTGCTATGCTGCGCGACCGGGGACCCGTATGAACGAAGAACTCGAGCACGAAATCCGCGCATTCCTGGTGCAGCACCGGGCCGAGCAGTTCCGCCTGCTCGGCGATCTGGTCGGCATGCCGTCCGAGAACCCGCCCGGCGACTGCGCCAAGCATGCGCTCGCCGTCGCCGACCGGCTGAAGAAAATGGGTCTTGCCGCGGAAAAGCACCCCGTTCCGCAGCACCTGTGCCGGGAACGCGGGATGGAAGGCATCGTCAACCTGGTGATCCGCCACGAGTACGGGCCGGGACCGGTGGTCGCGCTGCAAGCGCATCTCGACACCGCGCCGGCGGGTCCGGGATGGGCCACCGACCCGTTCGAGGCGGTGGTCAAGAACGGCGTCATGTACGGGCGCGGCGTCGCCGAATCGAAGGCCAGCGCGGTCGCCTATCTGTCGACGATGATGGCGCTGCGGTCGCTCGCGCTACCGCTGGCGGGCACGCTCGAGGTGCATTTGACCTACGATCGCGAGACCGGCGGCTATCTCGGCGTGCCGTGGCTTTTGCAGCAGGGAATCGTCAATCCCGATTACGCCATTTGCGCCGGTGGATCCTACGGCATCGTCACGACCCACAACGGCATTCTTTATCTTGAAATCAAGGTACGCGGCCGTCGCGGCCATCCGGCCCTGCCCGAGACGGGACCGGACGTCGCCGACGCGGCGAACCGCGTGATATCGGCGCTGTATGCGCTCAGGCGGCGGTACGCGAAGATCAAGCCGAAAGTACGCGGTGTCGCCGGGCCGACCATTTCCATCGAATCGATAAACGGCGGTCGGCAGCCGAGCGGCGGCGCCGAGGAAATCGTCATCCATGTCGCCCGCGGCATCATGCCCGACGAGGATCCGGCGGAAATCGAAAAGCAGATCAGCGCCGATATCGGCAATACGGTCATGGCGATGAACGGAATCGTCTGCCGTATCCGTCGCGCCGGACTCGTGGAACCGCTGGCGCCGATCGCCGGCACCGAGAAACTGATCCGCATGCTTTCGAAGACCGGCAACAGGATCATGGGCGAGCGCGTGATCAGCGAAGGGCAGGCCTATTACACCGATGCGCGCCATTACGTGGCGGTCGGCATTCCGGCCGTTTGCTACGGCGCCGGACCGAAGTCGATCGTCGAATCGATGGCCTATCGGGCGAACGAGAACATCGCTCTCGACGATCTCAGGAAGGCAACCGAGGTTATCGCGGTCGCGCTCGGCGAGTTCATGTCGCCGGCGACCTGACCATGGCGGACAAGGTCGCCCTTATCACCGGCGTAACCGGTCAGGATGGCGTCTACCTTTCCGAACTGCTGCTTGGCAAAGGCTACCAAGTTCACGGAACAAGGCGGCGTTCGTCGACCGCGGACACGTCATGGGTGGAGCGCCTGAATAATAGCCCCCTGCACGCGGATGCGCGTTTCTTCATGCACGTCGGCGACGTCACCGATTCCGAGGGCATGGGCCGCCTGATCGAGGATGTGCGTCCGGCGGAAATCTACAATCTCGCGGCGCAAAGTCATGTGCAGGTCAGTTTCGATTCACCTGAAGATACGGTGGATGCCGCCGCATTGGGCGCGTTGCGCCTGCTCGAAGTCCTGCGCTCACTGGCGCTCGGCGACAGGGTCCGATTTTATCAAGCGTCCACCTCGGAAATTTTCGGTTCCGCGTCGACGCCGACGCAGAACGAGAACACGCCGTTCAATCCGCGCAGCCCTTACGGCGTCGCCAAACTGTTCGCGCATCGCATGACCGTGACCTATCGCGAGGCGTACGGTTTTCACGCGTCGTGCGGCATTCTCTTCAATCACGAAAGCCCCCTGCGGGGCGAGACTTTCGTGACGCGAAAAATCACGCGCGCGGCCGCCGCCGTCGCGGCCGGCGCTCGGGACGTTCTCGATCTCGGCAATCTGGACGCGCGGCGCGATTGGGGGCATGCCCGCGATTTCGTCGAGGGCATGTGGATGATGCTGCAGCAACCGGAACCCGACGATTACGTGCTGGCGACCGGCCAGACCCATTCGGTGCGCGAATTCGTGGAAACGGCATTCGCCGAGATCGGCATCGCCGTCGAATGGCGGGGAAAGGGGCTGGAGGAAGAAGGGATCGACGCCGGCACCGGTCGCGTTTTGGTCAAGGTCGACCCGCGCTATTTTCGTCCCGCCGACGACAGCCTGCTGTGCGGCGACGCGACCAAGGCCTGCGCGCGACTCGGCTGGCGGCCCCGCGTCGGCTTCGAAGCCCTGGTCAAGGAAATGGTCGCCGCCGATGTCGCGCGCTGCAAAGGGGTCGGACTGTAACTCGCTGCGTGCCTCATAGACGCGCCAGCATCCCTTGTTCGACGAAGAAATTGGTCGGCGCGAAGTCGGTGAAATAGCGCGCCTCGCCGCCGCGTCGCCGCATGTGTTCCAGAAGAAGGGCCTCGGCGCGGCGCAGATCGCCGTTAGGTTTGGTCATGTCTTTGTCGGAATTGTCGAGGTAAAGCCATCCGCCGGGGCGAATCTTCGGTACGACCGCGGCGATGCAATCGGCGCGTTGACTCCCGTCGACAAGAGCGAAATCGAAGAAGCCATCCGGAAATTCGGTGAGATCGGCGTAAGCTGCGGCCGTTCGCAACTCATGGCGGACCGCGGTGGGGTCGGTAGCGGCAAGCAAGCCCTCTACGCGGCGGTGCCAATTCGGATCGTCCTCGACGCTGAGCAGAAATCCGAGGCGTTTCGCCAGCCAGGGCGTGGAATACCCGGACCCGAACTCTACGCCGCGCCAGTTATTTCGGAACAATCCGTCCAAATGCTTCGCCGCTCGATAGGATATCAGCGGCCGTGCCGGCCGATAGCCGAAGGCGACACGCAGGGCGGCACTTATCAATGCCGCCGGCGCATAGATCGCCCCGCCGATGTCGACCAGATTCCCTTTTTCATCGTGGAACCGGCTTTTCCTGAAAGGCGCGGCGACGGCGCGATCGAATAGTTTCATGGAATTTCCGTCATCCGGCGAAGATCTCGCTCTTGGGCATCGCCTTGGCCCGCTCCACGAAATCGCGGTGCCAGGCCTCGGCGATCACCGGCTTCCACAGCGTCCAGGCAAGGTGCTCCTCGCCGCCGTCGAAGCGCGCCAGCGCGGTTTGCCACCAGGCCGCGTCCCACCAGCCGCGCGCCGCAAAGCCGGGATCGTGGAAAAGCGCCCGTGCGCGATCGCCGAGCGCGCCCTTGAACCACGCGGGTTGCGGCGGAAGGAATCCTTGCTTGTTCCAACGTGTGCGCACGGCTTCCGGCACGATCCCGGCGATCGCGCGCCGCAGCATGCGTTTCGTTTCCGCTTCGCCCATCAGGTGGCGGGGCGGCAGCGAGAGCGCGAATTCCGCGATCCGGTGGTCGCAGAACGGCAGCCTGACCTCGCGCGAATGCGCCATGGAGTTACGATCACCGTAGCGCAGCAGCGCGGGGAGATGCGCCTCCAATGCGTCCTCGGCAAGGGCACGCGACAACGGATGAAACCCCGTCCCGATGCGGCTCGGCGTCGTCCGAAGATTCTGCACGGCGTGCCGCATGTCGGACGAAAGGCCGAAGCTGAAATCGCTGCCCTTGCCGGCAAGCCGGGCGAGGAGGCGCCGGAGCTTTGCCGGCAACGCCCTTTTAAGGCGCTCGGCGGCTCCAGGCAGTGCCAGCGGATAGCGTTCGCGGATCGCGATTTCTTCTTCGTCGGCGCGCACGTGTTCTCCTTCGGCGCGAACGGCGTCTAGGTAAGAACGGAAGTACTGCTCGTAGCCGCCGAGAACCTCATCGCCGCCCTGGCCGTCGAGCAGCACGGTGACGTCGGCCTCCTTCGCGCTCTCGAAGACGCACCATTGGGCGTATTGACTGGCGCTGCCGACCGGCAGTTCGTTCGCCCACGCGAAGGCGTCGAGGCGCGAAACCAGGTCTTCCGCCGTCGGCCGGCTGACGTGGACGGTCGCGGCGGTGGCGGTCGCGACGATATCGGCCCATCGGCCTTCGTCGGCGGCATGGCCGGGGAAGCGGCCGCTGAAAACATGGTAGGGAACGTCGGCGCCGAGATGCCGTCGCGCCAGGCAGACGATGACGCTCGAATCGAGGCCGCCCGAGAGGCACGACCCAAGCGGCACGTCGCTTCGCAGGCGCAGGGCCACGGCGTCCGACAGCAGCGCGCGGAATCGGTCGATCGCGTCCGCTTCGCTCAGCCGAGCGGTCGCCGGATCCGGCTTCGGGGTCCAATAGCGGGAGATGGCGACCGCAAGCGAGTCGAGGTCCACGGCCATGGCCTCGCCCGGCAGGAGTTGGCGGATGCCGGAGAAGGGGGTTGCCCGCGCGTCGTCCAGGCCGCGCCGGCCGTTGGCGAGGAATCCCAGCGCTCGTGTCGGGTCGCATGTATCGCCGACACCGTCGAGCGCCAGCAGGGCCTTGATTTCGGACGCGAAGGCGAAGAATCCGTCGCCCTCGGCGAAGTAAAGCGGCTTTTCGCCGAAGCGGTCGCGCGCGCAGAACAGTTGTCGGCGCTCGGTATCGAGGATCGCGAAGGCGAACATGCCGTTCAGTTCCGAAAGCGCGCCTTCGCCCCATCGCAGATAGGCCTGCAACAGTACTTCGGTGTCGCCGCTGGAGCGGAATTCGGCGCCTTCGGCCCGAAGGCGTTCGCGCAATTCGCGATAGTTGTAGATTTCGCCGTTGTAAGTAAGGACGGCCCTGCCCGCAGCGTCCGCCATCGGCTGATCGGCGGCATCGGTCAAATCGATCACCTTCAGACGGCGATGGCCGATGACGGCTCGTCCGTCCGCGCTTTGCCAAAGACCGTCGCCGTCCGGGCCGCGGTGGGCGAGCCTTGCCGTCATCGCCGCGACGGATTCGGGTCGTACGGGCCGCAGGGCGACGATGCCGGCGATGCCGCACACTCAGGCGGCCTCCCGCGTTCGTTCACCCAATTCCTTGCGGGTG
>CAZDFF010000093.1:0-12309 GCA_964504425.1 uncultured Hyphomicrobiales bacterium | reverse complement strand
CTGCCGTTCGTTCCCTTCCGCAACAGGGCCGTCTGACCCCTTAAAACCGTCCGGAGCAGCGATGACCGTCAAATACACCCGCGACCACGAATGGATCCGCATCGAAGGCAGCGAAGCCACCGTCGGCATCACCGATTACGCCCAGCAGCAGTTGGGCGACGTGGTCTACGTCGAACTTCCCGCCATCGGCAAGGCGACGAAGAAGGGCGATCAGGTCGCGGTCGTCGAATCGGTCAAGGCCGCGAGCGAAATCTACGCGCCGGCGTCCGGCACGGTTTCCGCGATCAACGACGTTCTGGCCGGTACCCCGGCGACCGTGAATTCGGACCCGGCGGGCGCGGGCTGGTTCTACAAGGTGACGCTGTCCGATCCCGGCGAACTGGCCGACGCCATGGACGAAGCCGCCTACACCGCCTATCTGGAAACGCTTCACTGAGGCCCGGCGCTTGACCGCAACACCCTCCGGCAACGGCCGCAACGCCGAATTCGTCCGCCGCCACATCGGCCCCGGCGAGACCGCCGTCGCCGCCATGCTGAAGGCGCTCGGGCTCGACTCCCTCGACGCGCTGATCGACAAGGCGATGCCTGCGGTCATCCGCTGCCAGGCCGAAGCCTCGCTGACCGGCGTCGGCGAGGCCGCCGCGCTCGGCGAAATCCGCGCGATGGCCGCCAAGAACAGGCCGCTGAAATCGGCGATCGGCATGGGCTATTACGGCACGGTCACGCCGCCGGTCATTTTGCGCAACGTGTTCGAGAACCCGGCCTGGTACACCGCCTACACGCCCTATCAGGCGGAAATTTCGCAAGGCCGGTTGGAGGCCCTGCTGGCCTTCCAGCAGATGGTCATCGATCTGACCGGATTGGAAATCGCCAACGCCTCGCTGCTCGACGAGGCGACGGCGGCGGCCGAGGCCATGACCCTGATGAAGCGGGTCGGCCGCAACCAGAGCCATACCGTTTTCGTCGCCGCCGACTGCCATCCGCAGACCCTCGCCGTGATTCAGACCCGCGCCCGGCCGCTGGGCATAACGGTCGAGATCGGCGACCCGCTGCGCGACCTCGACCCCGCGCAGGTGTTCGGAGTCGTCGTGCAGACGCCGGGCACGACCGGCGAGATCGTCGATTATCGCGGCCTGATCGAGAAGGCGCACGCGGCGGGCGCGCTGGTCGCGGTCGCTTGCGACCTGTTGAGCCTGACCCTGATCGAGCCGCCCGGCGCCTGGGGCGCCGACGTCGCCTTCGGCAGCGCGCAGCGCTTCGGGGTGCCGATGGGCTTCGGCGGGCCGCACGCCGGGTTCCTCGCGGCGCACGACGATTACAAGCGCCACGTGCCGGGCCGGATCGTCGGCGTTTCGGCCGATCGCCACGGCAAGCCCGCGATGCGACTTGCGCTCCAGACCCGCGAACAGCACATCCGGCGCGAGCGCGCCACCAGCAACATCTGCACCGCGCAGGTGCTGCTGGCGAACATGGCGGCGTTTTACGCCATCTATCACGGCCCCGAGGGCCTGGGCGGCATCGCCGGGCGCGTGCACCGGCTGACCGCGATCCTGGCCGAGGGCCTGACGCGCCTGGGCGCGACGGTCGAGACCCGCGCCTTCTTCGACACCGTCGTCGTCAAGGTCGCGGATGCCAAGGCCGTGTGCGCGCGCGCCGTCGCCGCCGGCATGAACCTGCGCCCGGTCGATGCCGCGCACGTCGGTATTTCATTGGACGAGACCACGACCGCCGACGACGTGACGGCCTTGTGGCGCGCGGTGTCGGGGCGAAGCGACATCGCATTCACCGTCGCCGCGCTCGACACGGAAACCAAGGACCGCATCCCCGAGGCGCTGCGCCGCACCAAGCCGTTCCTGACCCATCCGGTGTTCAATTCGCACCGGTCGGAAACCGAGATGCTGCGCTATCTCCGCAAGCTCGCGGATCGCGACATCGCGCTCGACCGTTCGATGATCCCGCTCGGGTCCTGCACCATGAAATTGAACGCGGCGGCCGAGATGATGCCGCTGAGCTGGCCGGGCTTCGCCGACATGCATCCGTTCCAGCCCTTGGATCAGGCCGAAGGCTATTTGGATCTGTTCCGGGATTTGGAAAAAATGCTCTGCGCGCTGACCGGCTTCGCCGCCGTGTCGCTGCAACCGAACGCGGGCTCGCAGGGCGAATACGCCGGTCTGCTGGCGATCCGGCGCTATCACGAAAGCCGGGGCGATTCGGGCCGCGACGTCTGCCTGATTCCGGCTTCCGCGCACGGCACCAATCCGGCGAGCGCGGCGATGGCCGGCATGAGCGTGGTGGTGGTCGGTTGCGACGCCGACGGCAACATCGATCTCGCCGATCTTTCGCGCAAGGCCGAGCAGCACGCCCCGCGGCTGGCCGCTCTGATGGTGACGTATCCGTCGACCCACGGCGTGTTCGAGGCCGGCATCCGCGACATCTGCCGCATCGTCCACGCGGCCGGCGGCCAGGTCTACATGGACGGCGCCAACCTGAACGCGCTCCTGGGTCTCGCGCGACCCGCCGAACTCGGCGCCGACGTGATGCACATGAACCTGCACAAGACCTTCTGCATCCCGCACGGCGGCGGCGGCCCGGGCGTCGGCCCGATCGGCGTAGCGGCGCACCTGGCGCCGTTCCTGCCCAACCATCCGCTGGCCGACCAGGCCGGCCCCGCCACCGGCCCCGGTCCGGTCGCGGCCGCACCCTGGGGCTCGGCACTGATCCTGCCGATCACCTGGGTCTACATTCGATTGATGGGATCGGCCGGCCTGACGCGGGCGACCGAGGTCGCGATCCTGAACGCCAACTACGCGGCCAAGCGGCTGGCGCCCTATTATCCGGTGCTGTTCGCCGGCCAGAACGGCATGGTCGCGCACGAATGCATCGTCGATCCGCGCGATTTCAAGGACAGCGCGGGCGTCGGCGTCGAGGACATCGCCAAGCGGCTGATCGATTACGGCTTCCACGCGCCGACCATGTCGTTCCCGGTGCCCGGCACGCTGATGATCGAGCCGACGGAATCGGAATCGAAGGCCGAGATCGACCGTTTCTGCGACGCCCTGATCGCCATTCACGGCGAAATCAAACGCGTCGAAAGCGGCGAATGGCCGCGGAACGACAACCCGCTGATCAACGCGCCGCACACGGTCAGGGAAGTCGCGGGTTCGGCCTGGGATCACCCCTACACGCGCGAGGAGGCGGCGTTTCCGCTGCCCTACCTGCACGAGGCGAAGTACTGGCCGCCGGTCGGCCGCATCGACAACGTGCTGGGCGACCGCCAGTTGGTGTGCACCTGCCCGCCGGTCGAGGCCTACGGCACCGCCGCCGAATAGGCTCTCGGTTGACAACGGGATTTCCGCGCCTATCTTGAAGGCATCATGACGACCGTCGCCGCCCATTCCCGATTCACGCTTCACGGCGGGTGCCTGCGCGCAGGCACGCCGGCCCCGGACGCGCGCGCCGCCTGACCGTCCCGCGACCGACGCGCGAAGCCGGGGCTTTTCTCCGCACTTTCCCGAAAAAACCGTCCGCCGGACTGCCGTCCCGCGTCCGCCCGGCGGACCGCGACGGAAGCCGCACACAGCACTGGAGAAAACGATGAAAACCGAACTGCCTGAAATCGTCATCGGCAAGCGCGATTACGGATGCATCGAAATCATGGTCGGCGGCTACGCACCGTCCCGCCGCCCCAAGGTCGTCGACGACCTGGAGCGGGAGATCGCGCGCGCCGTCGTCGTCGAGGACGACCGCGTGCCGTTCCGGACCGTGACCATGGGCGCGCGGGTACGCTACCGCGATGCGGATACCGGCCGCGAGCGGACGGCGACCCTGTCCTATCCGGATCGGACCCACGAGGCCGAGGACGCGGTGTCGCTGTTCACCCCCGTCGGCGTGGCGCTGCTGGGCCTTTCCGAGGGACAGACCATCGCCTACGAAACGCCCGACGGCCGCGCCCGGAAACTGACCGTGTCCGAAGTCCTGCGGCGACCGGGCGCGCGGTCCTGAACGGCGAAACGGCCGCGATCCCACGCGCGTTCGTCACGCCGAATGCGCGTGGGCGCCGGTGTGCCGCATCTCGCCCATGGCCTGCCGGACGATCTGCAGCGACGACCACAGGAACAGCCCCGCCATCAGCGCGGCAACGGCCAGGTCCGGCCACGCCGTGCCGGTCAGGTAGACACCCGCGCCGGCACCGATCACGGCGACGTTGCCGATCGCGTCGTTGCGACTGCACAGCCAGACGGAGCGCACGTTGGCGTCGCCGTCCTTGTAGCGCAGCAGCACCAGCACGCTGGCCACGTTGGCGAGCAGCGCCGCGGCGCCGACGGCGCCGATGATCTCGGCCTTCGGAACGCCCAGGATCAGCACCTGGTACGCGGTCGAGCCGAAAACCCAGAGCCCCATCGCCGCGAGGCTGATCCCCTTCGCCAGGGCGGCGGTCGAACGGACCCGGAGCGACATGCCGAGCACGAAAAGGCTTAAGCCGTAGGTCAGGGTATCGCCGAGGAAGTCGAGCGCGTCGGCTTGCAGCGCTTGCGAGCCGGCAAGGGCGCCGGCCGTCATTTCGACGACGAACATCGCCGCGTTGATCGCGATGACGACCCACAATGCGCGCCGGAATCCGGACGACATGCCGTCGAACTTGGGTTCGTGATCGCAGCAGCCAATAGCCATCGAACGCTCCGTTACGTGGCAATTTAAGGTTCGCTGGCTTATATATCTAATGTCTACAGTAGCTATAGGTTCAAGAGGAAATGCGATGTCCGCCCCATTGACCATCGGCCGCGTTGCCGAGTCCGCCGGCTGCAAGGTTCAGACGGTCCGCTACTACGAACAAGTCGGCCTTCTGCCCCGCCCGGCGCGGTCGGCGGGGAATCAGCGGATTTACCGGAAAGCCGATCTCGACCGGCTGGCCTTCATCCGCCATGCGCGCGGACTCGGCTTTTCGCTGGATGCCATTCGCGATCTGCTCAGCCTATCGGACAAGCCGGACCAGGCGTGCGATGCGGCCGACGCCATTGCCCGCGCCCAACTCAACGAAGTCGAACGGCGCATCGCCCGACTTCAGGCGCTGAAGACCGAATTGCACCGCATGATCGAGCAATGTCGCGGCGGCAGGATCGCCGACTGCCGAGTCATCGAGGCCCTGAGCGACCACTCGCTTTGCCGAACGGGCGATCACACGCAACCGTGATGGCTGCATGGGAGTCGCGGCAAGGGGAAACCGAAAACTCGCCTATTCCACCGGCACGAGGCGGTCGCCGTCGAGCCTGGCGAGCACGCCGGTGCGCACCCCGAACTTGAGGCCGTAAAGGTGCAGGCGGCCCTCGTCCACCGCATCCGCGATCCACGGAAACGTCCTGAGATTGTCGAGCGAGAGCCGCACCACCCGGTTCTCGCAATGATCGAGCAGATCGTCGCCGGCGAGGTGCGGCGGCGCCGAGTCCATGACCGACGACGCCAGCGCCATCCACGGCGCCACGAAGTCGGCGGCCTCCTTCGGCGCGCCTTCGACCAGGGCGCGCACGCCGCCGCATTGCGCATGGCCGAGCACGACGATGCGCGCGACCTTGAGCACGCGCACGGCGTATTCGAGCGCCGCACTGGTACCGTGCGCGGCGGCATCCGGCTGGTACGGCGGCACCAGCCCGGCGACGTTGCGCAGCACGAACATTTCGCCCGGCCCGGCGCCGAAAACGGTCTGCGGATCGACCCGCGAATCCGAGCAGGAGACGATCATCGTTTCCGGGCTCTGGCCCCTTTTGGCGAGCGCTTCATAGCGATCCCGCTCGGCCGGCCACACTTCGGCCCGAAACCGCCGGTATCCCTCGATCAACTTTTCCATGCTTGCCTCTCGGACGGCGGGCTATTCGTTCTTAAAGGTATCCGCCGCCGCCCTGATTGTTGCCTTCGCCGGGACCGTAGTCGGTCTGGTCGCCGAACAGATCATCGACATAGGCGAATTCCTTGCGCAGGCCGCGCCGTTCCAAAAGCTTCTGTTGGGCGCCTTCGGGCAGGTCGGTGAACATGAAGACTTTCTTCTCGATCAGCACGTCGATCAAGTCCTCGATGACGCGCGCCAGGCTGAGGTCCGACTGGATCCACTCCTCGCGTTGCGCGCGGTTGGGATCGGTGCGGTTGATGAAATCGATCAGCCGGGGATCGTCGGCCGCGACCTCGACGGCACCTTCCACCGGTTCGGCGTAGATGGCGGCGACCTGGCCTTCGGCATCGACAAAGACGTAAGGCATCGGCGCTCCTTTTCCGGGGCCGAGTTTAGCCGTGTTGCGCCAAAGGGTTAAGGGAATTCGTGCCGGCCGCCCGACAAGCGGATCAAGCGTCGATCGCCACCGCATCGATCAGCGATTCGACCGACGGCACGTTGACGGTGCGCCCGGTGAAACGGGCCAGGCCCGCCTCCTCGAACTTGCGGATCGCGCGCGACATGGTTTCCGGCCGGACCCCGATCATGGCCGCCATGTCCTGGCGGGATAGGGGTAGTTCGAACGTGACGGGCCCGATATTGGTCCCCGTCGCGAAGCGGTCCTTGAGGACCAGCAGCAGGTGGGCGAACCGGGCGTGGATGTCGAGCGAGGTGCTTTGCAGGAATTTCTCCTCGGTCTCGCCCAACTGGTTCGCGGTCCGTTGCAGGAAGCGAAGGCCGAGCGCCGGATTTTCCTGCAGGAACGCCCGCACCGTGGCCAGCGGAATGTAGCAGACCGTGCTCGCCTTCAGGGCCTCGGCGCCCAAACGGTGCGACTCGCCCGCCAGGAACGAGCGATAGCCGATGGTGTCCCCGGCGTTGGCCAGGCGCACCAGCACGGAATTGCCGTCCGCGTCGAGCTTGCGCAGGCCGATCAGCCCGCTTTCGACGCAGAACACGCCCTCGCACGGATCGCCTTGATGGTAGATGACGTCGCCCGGCAGGTAGTCGCGCGCCGTCTTGGACGTCTCGATCAATTCCTGCTCGCGCTCGGTCAGCACGCACCATTCGGTCCGCTCCCTGACCTGGCATGTAAAGCAGTTCGGTGCCTGACCCTTCGAGCGCGCCATCGATCCGATCCGTCCCCAGAAATTGCCCGGCCGTCGCGCGGACAATGAGCGCCCCAAGTCTAGCCGCGCGCTGCCGGTCGCACAACGTCGCCGCACCGTCGATTAACCCTTTCATTTCATAATGATGCGATAGACACAACCGCATTCTCCGGCAACCTTGACCATGGTCAAGGTTGCCGATGCGCGATCCGCCTAATGTCCGCCGACACGAACCCCGGCCCCAGCGATGCCAGAAGAGATGCCCATCCACCACGCCGCCCGGCAGTTGATCGAACGCTACGGCGTCGACGCCCCGAGACAAGCCCGCCTGCGCGCCGACGAGTTGGCGGCCGCGGGCGATGCCGAAGGACGCAGCCTTTGGCGCGACATCCACGATACCGTGGTCGAGATGCTGCATGGGTCGCTGTCGCCGAAATCGGCGAACTGAGCGGTTATACGATGCCGGACGAGAAAACGCGCGGGTACCCGCGTCGTTGACGCCGGTAGGAGCGAATGTCACCCTTGGCGCCGCCGACCTTGCGGAGCCTTGTCGTTCAGTGTTGCAACGTCAATCTTCCTGGCTTTCGGTTCTGCTGTTGCCGGCGTCGGTTTTCGCCGTGGCGCTGGCGTTGCGGCTGTACGGGATCGACGACCGCCCGCTCTGGCTCGACGAAATCCACACGCTGCGCCGCGCCGCGCTGCCGCTGACGGCGATGAGCGTGGAATCGCACGCCAACATGCATCAACCGACTTATTTCATCGTGATCTCCCTGGTATTGAAACTGGGCGATAGCGAATGGCTCGTGCGCGCGCCTTCCGCCCTGTTCGGCGCGTTTTCCGCCGTCGTCGTCGCGGCCGTGGCGCGCGGCATCGCGGGACCTGTCGCCGGCCTTTCCGCGGGCCTGTTGATGGCGGCCTCGCCCTTCCAATTGATTTTCGGTCAGGAAGCGCGACCGCACGCGATGGCGGCATTCTTCGTGCTTGTCGCGTTCTGGGGTTGGATGCGGCTGGCCGCGGCGGCCGAAACCGGCAAGAACGACGCGAAGCCGCCGCCGGAGACGACGGCGTGGATCGCCTACGGAACGGGAACCCTGGCCGGGCTGATGGTGTCGAACGTCGCGCTGCCGTGGCTGGTCGCCGCCAACGTCGGCGCCGTGGCGATCGGATGGCGCCTCGGCGCCCAACGGCGTCCATTTGTCGGACGCTGGCTCGCGATCCAGGGGGCGATTGTCATCTTATGGCTGCCGAGTTTCCTCACTATGACCGCGCCCATCGCGACAGCGGCGGCGGGACGATTTTGGATTCCGCCGCCGACCCTCGAATCGGCCTGGGCCGCCGTGTCGGCCGTCTACCTGATGCGCGTGTCGGACGTGGTCATGTTTCATCTCGGCCCCGACACCGTGCCGGGGCTGGCGGCGGCGGTTGCCGCGCTCGCCGCGTTCGGCGCGTGGCATCTACGCCGTCGGCCGCTGACGCTCGGCTTCGTCGTCCTGGCGTTCGCCTTGCTGCCGTTGTTCCTGCTGGTCGCGTCCCTGCGTCAGCCGATTTTCCTGCCGCGCTATCTGCTGTGGAGCGCGGGGCCGTTTTTCGTCCTGGCCGGCGCGGGTTTTGCGGCAATACCGGGACGGCGAGGCCGCTTCTTCGCCGGAGGCGCGCTCGCGGCATTGCTCGCATGGAACGTCCACGACTACGCGCGTTACGAAACCAAGCCCCGGTGGGACTTGGCGGTCGCCCATATCCTTCGCGAGATCCGCCCCGGCGATGCCCTGCTGATGCGGGACTATTGGTCGCCGTTCGTGTTCCGCGCCATCGCCGCGCGCGAAGGAGCCGCCGACTTGCCGGTCGTCGCCACCGCCGACGATGCAAAGGCGATTCGCGCCAAGGGCGGCCGGATTTGGGCGGTCCACGGTCGCGTCGGCTTCGGCCCCGCGTTGACGCCCGAGGCCTACGCGGAGCGCCTAGCGAGCGCCGGTCTCGGCGCGCCCGCCGAAACGATCCGGTTCGGCACCGGCGTCTACGCGCTGCGATACGAACCCACGGCGAAATCGGATCAGCGTTGAATCGGGCCGGGGCCGTCGGCGATCTCCAGGATCAGCTTCTTCCTCACCGCCTCGGCAATGTGCGCGCGGTCCTTGGCGACGGCGACAAAGGCGCCGGAGCCGCCGATCACGTCCTGGCGATAATGGTCCGACAACGGCATGCCGCCCGGCCCACGCACCCCGCCGCCCGGCGAATCGATCACCAATGCATTGATGACGATGCCCTGACGGATCGTTTCGTAGCGGACCTCGGGCAATGGCCGGCCGCCGATCTGCGGCCCGTCGCCCGACACGTCGATCACCTTGCGCGATCCGTTGTAGTTGTTGTTGCGGATCATGTCGGCGGAAAAGGCGATGGCGTTGGAAATCGAATTGTAGCCCCAAGCGGCGCGCGGTTCCTTCACCAATTTTTCGGCGAACGCCTTGGCCGTCGCCTCGTCCTTGATCAGGGTCCAATCCACGATCACATGCTGGGATTCCGGCGCGCCCCATTCGATGTAGGCGACCGCGATGGCCTGGCGGTAACCGCCGCGGATCGCCGCCAGCACCTTCGGATGCGTGATCGCCTCGGCATAGCCCTGGCGCTGGAGCTTCAATTCGTCGTCGTCGATGGAACCCGAGCCGTCCGCGGCCAGCACCAGTTCGACGTCGACGGGAACGATTTCGGCGGCCGGGGCCGGTGGCGCGAAGGCGAACCAGGCGGCGGCGAGCCAAGCGAGGGCGGGCACGTATTTCATCGACGGCTCCGACGCGCGACCATGAACACGATCGCAACCAGTCAAGCACGGGCGGCGACAGCGGGGAAGAGGTGGCCCGGCACCGCGACGTACCAACCCTCGGGCGCGCCGCGACGAAACGTAAGGGACCTGTCAGGTGCGCGCGGAACGACGCTGAAATCGCCGCGCCCGGCTTGCCTCGAATCCGTCGCCGTGGTTGATTGGCGCGCAACACCGAAGAGCACGGACATCGACCGATGAGCGAAAAAGGCGCCCCGCCACCTCCCGTCGGCACGCCGCTGCCGGATTGGACGCCCCGGCCGTGGCCCCCCGGCACCTCGATGAAGGGCCGCTTCGTCACCGTCGAACTGCTGGATCCGGAGCTGCACGCCGACGACCTGTTCGCGGCGGCGAGCGAGGACCGCAACGGCCGCAACTGGACCTACATGCCCTACGGGCCGTTCGCGGACAGGGCGGCGCATCGTTCCTGGGTGGAAGACATGTACGCGGGCAAGGACCCCTTCCTACACGCGGTGATCGACAACGCGACCGGCAAGGCCGTCGGCACGCTCAGTTTCATGCGCATCCAACCCGACATCGGCGTCATCGAGATCGGCCACATCGTCTTCTCGCCCCGGATTCAGCGCACCCCAGGCGCGACCGAGACGATCTGGCTGATGCTGACCCGCGCGTTCGACGAACTGGGTTACCGGCGCTGCGAATGGAAATGCGATTCCCTGAACGCGCCGTCGCGCGCGGCGGCGCGGCGTTTCGGATTCCGCTTCGAGGGAATCTTCCGCCAGGCGACGATCTACAAGGGCCGCAACCGCGACACCGCGTGGTTTTCGATCATCGACAAGGAATGGCCGCACTTGGCGCCGATCTATCGGCAATGGCTGGCGCCCGGCAACTTCGACGCCGACGGCAAGCAGAAGACCAGCCTGTCGAAGCTGACCGCCCAAGCGGTCGGTGCGGCGTGGAAGGAACGCCGCCCGTCCTAGAGCGGTTCAGTTTTCGTCCATGTCGCGGCGGCGGCGCTCGCCGTAGTCGCACGGCGGCCGGTGTTCGCTGCGCCGCGTCTTCGGCCCGCGGTCGGCGACGAAATGCAGCAGCCGAGTGTCGGCGCGCGCGTGGCGCGGCTCAGGATCGGTCCCGGCGATTTCCAGGATCAGCTTGCGGCGCACGGCGCGGGCGAAGTCATTGAACGATTCGGCGACCACGACGAACGCGCCCCGGCCGCCGATCACGCAATCTTCGTAGTAGTAATCGAGATTGGGCATCGGCATCATGCCGTAGCGGCTCGGCCGGTCGTTCACGATGGCGAGCCCGTTGATGGTGATGCCCATGCGCACCGCCATGTCGCGGGTCACGGTGACGTTTTCGCCGCGATTGTTCGGCCCGTCGCCGGATATGTCGATGACCCGGCGCTTGCTCGAGAACCGTTCCGGATCGAACAGGCGGGCGGTATAGGCGATGGCGCCGCTGATCGAGGTCCACAGTTCCACCGTCACCGGCACCTTGGCGACGGCATCGGTGAATTTCCGGGCGCTGTCCGGGTCGTGGATCGTCGACCAGTCGGCGATCAGCTTCTGATAATGATCGCCGGCCCATTCGATGTAGATGACGGCGATGCGGCCGTGATAGCCGGACTTGATCGCCGCCAGCACCTGCGGATGGTTGAGCGCCTCGATGTAACCCTTGCGTTGCAGGATCGCTTCTTCCTCGTCGATGCTCCCCGAGACGTCGACCGCGAGAACCAGTTCCAGGTCGACGGCCTCGCGCGCGTGGGCGGGCCGGAGAACGACGGACGCCGCCAACAGCGCGGCGGCCAGGACGAAAACCGGAAACCAAATACGGGAGGGCATGTTTTTTTCCTCCGGCATGCGGGACGGCATCGGCGTCAGCGCATCTTGCGCCGCGACCGCGGTTGAGGCTTCTTCGCGTCGACGATTTCGCAACAGATCACATAGCACATGGTGGCCGGCGGCGGCGGCGGCACCTTGCCGGCGGCGACCGATTCGGCCGACGTCGCCGGGACGAACGGCGGCGGCGGACGGCCGTCCTGGTTTTCGCAGGTCCAGCCGGTCTTGGCCGTGGCGCCGCCTTCCACGTCGGGCCGGCTGGCGACCGCCGGCGGCAGCTTCTTCGCGGGCGGCGCGGCGGCCGGTTGCGATGCCGGCGACGCACCGGGTTGGGCGGCAGGCGGCGCGGCGGATTGCGCGGTGGGTACGGGCGTGCCGTCGGCCTGGGTCGGCACGACCTCGATGCCGCCGCCGGTCGCCCAGGTGTCGCGCGGGCAACTGACCGACTTGTTGGGTTCCGAGCGGCGCACGAAGCATTGCAGGCGGATGCGTTCGAGCACCAGCTTAGTCAAGAAGTCGGCTTCCTTGATCAGGTCCTCTCGCTCGATGTCGGCCGCGGCCGGCACCGGCGCCAAGGCCAGCAAGGCCGCCGTCAGAACCGCGAGGCAGCCGCCCTTCCGAATCGTCGACCGCTTCATCGTGCCTCCCGAGCCGTCGCGCCAC
>CAZDFF010000092.1:0-12395 GCA_964504425.1 uncultured Hyphomicrobiales bacterium | reverse complement strand
CAGAACCGCCGCCTGCGTATCCCTTCCATAATATTCACAATGTCAAAGAACAAACCCAAGTGCGGAAGCCGCACCATCCGGCCCGAACCCTTCTCGGGCCGTCGTCGCATAACCAGCGATTTGGGACGGGCCCGCCAAAGCGCGGGCCGCAATTTGCAATTATAAGGAACCACCCAATGAAACACAACACCTCGAATCGGAGGACGGCCGTTTGCGCGGTTGGCGCCCGCTGGACGAAGTGATATAGGAGAAAGGAATGATTTCTGCCTCTGTCGGACCCGATGCGCCGCAAGGGCGCCAACGATCCAGCGCCGCGATCCGATCACGGCGCGCGATTTCCAGCCTTTTGACATATGGGGTTTTGGCGTTAGCGATCGGCGCGTGCGCCGAGACCGCCGGTATCCAGCCCACCTCGGCGCCCTCGGCCGACGGTCAATCCGGCGCCACCAATCGCCCCGCGCTGGCGCAGTTCAACGACATCTTCGTGCCGCCGGGATCGAAAATCTACGTCGAGAACACCCTCGTCTTCGGCACCGACCCCTGGTACGGGCGCCTGGTCCTGGGCGCATCGCAGGACATGAACACGGTGTTCGATCTTTATCGGCGGGACATGCCCGGCCTCGGCTGGCAGGAAGTCACGTCGATCCGCGCTCCGATCAGCATCCTGACCTATCTTCGCGACAATCGGGTCATGACGGTCCAATTGCAGCGCACGACGCTCGGCGGTTCCGAGATCACGCTCACCTCGTCGCCGCGCGAAACCGGCAAGGCCGGCGGCGGCCCCGCACCCGCGCCAAACTACCCGCCGCAACAGGCGCCGGTCACCCGGATTCGGTAATTTCCTAAAATCGTACGCAGCGAACGGAAACGGCGCAGGATCAGCCGTCGCTCATCATCGAAGGCTCGCAATACTGACGCCGAGCCTTCAACTTGCGACACATGGCGCTCGCCTCGTTCTTGTCGGCGAACGGCCCCGCCTTGAGACGGAAGTACGTACCCTTCGGCCCCAGATTGACCTGGCTGACGTCGTGTTCGAGCTTGCCGAGCAACGCCCCATGCGCCTTCTTGATTCGATCCCAGCCGGCTTCGGCCTGCTGGCGCGAGCGGAACGACGCAAGATGAACTCCGGGCTGCGGCCCCGACGCCTTGCCTTCGGCGGCCGTCGGTTCGGCCGTGCCGGCGGCGGCGGTCGCGGGTGCCGACGATTTCGGCGGCGCCATCGCCATTTCGATCGCCTTTCTTTCCTTCACGTATTCGTCCGACGAGATCAGGCCGGCATCGCGAAGCTGCTCGAGCCGGCGCACCGAATCCGCCGCTTCCATAAGACCGCCCGGCGGCGGCGCGGGATTGGCGACCACGACCGGCGCCGACGGCACCAGCGCATCCAAAATCATCGAGCGTTCGGACGCATGCTGACTGACGGACAGCGCCCGCATTTCGAGCGCACGGCCAATGGCGCGAAGCCGTCCCGCGATCTGTTCGGTATCCGGCACCGAACGGTCGAGCCCCGCCGCCGGCGGTGGCGCCGTCAACGGCAGCAATGCGCCGAGATTGGCCTGACGCCGGGCATTGAATTCCTCGCCGGTCACGAGCCCCCGATCACGCAAGGACCGCAACGTGGTGAAGCGCGACACGATGTTGGCGTCGCCACCCGAGAATTTCTGCACGGTTTCGCCCGACGATGTCGGCGCCATCGACGAAACCGCCGCAACCTGCCCCGCCGGCTTGGCGGCCCGACCGAGCATCGGATCGCTGGTCGGTGCCCCTGCGACAGCGGCGGGCGTCGAGGTTTGCTGCGCCATCGGCTTGCCCGGCGCGCCGCGGGTCAGGTCGCTGACCACGGCACCGCTTTCCAGCATCGACAGATTGACGCTGGCGATTTCGCTGATGGGCCGGGTCTGGGTGTTGTTCCAGACCACCATCTGCTCGGAATCCTTCGGCCGGATGGCAAGGATCGCTTCGTACATCTCGCGCGCCTTGGTAACCTGCCCGGTGTTTTGATAGAGGATCCCGGCGCCGAGCAGCGCGTGCACGTCCTTGCCGTTCAAGCGCAGCGCTTTCTGGAAATGCCCTTCGGCGGCCACGTAATTGCCTTTGGCGAGTTCGGCCAGGCCGAGTTCGGCTTCTTCGTTTTGAGTATTGGAGACAGGGCTCATCGACCAGAACGACGAGTTGAGCACCCCCTGATCTTGAAGCCCGCACGCGCCGAGACCGAACGTCGCGACGACGATGGCGGCAAACCGCCAAGCGTGTGATTTCACGAGTTGGAACCCTTCTTCCGTCTCCCCAGAGGAGCACTTCCCCACATGTTAGGCGGGCACCGACTCGGGCGGCGGCGGGCCTGTTCGGCGGCGCCATCGGCCTTTGCACTAGGTATTGTGCCAGCCGATGAATTAAATACTATGATTTGATTAAAGGCGCAAGGTGTCGTGACTGCGTCTAGCGCGCATTCCACGCCGCGCGACACCCGCACCTTTTCAGGACATGTGGGATGCTTCCGGCGTCGGGCACGCCCGGCACCGGAAGCAAAATCCAGCCGTTTTGGATACGGGAACCGTGCCTCACGGGCGCCAGAAAGGCTTGTTTGCTTCCTGCCAGGCATCGGCCCGATTGACGCCGATATCTTTCAAGAGAGCCGGATCCAATGCCGCCAAATGATGGCGTTGCCGGGCTCGCTCCTGCCATAGAATCAAGGTATCGACGACACGAATCGCGGTACGGCGAACGACGGTGACGACGATAGCCCGTACGGAATCCTTTGGCTTCAAGGAGGCTCCCACGCCCTCGATTGTATCGATACAATTTTGAGTACTCATGGCATTGTTCCTAAAAACAAGACAGATTGTTTCTATATTGTTGACTCATATTTCGAGTCAATTTATATATTGTCACCATGACAATTTGGCAGCCGTCGATCGCCGACCGTAACGGTCCTCGCTATCTCGCCATCGCCGACGCGCTGGCTGAAGATGTCGCCACCGGGGTCTTGGAACCCGGCACACGCCTGCCGACCCATCGCGACCTCGCCTACCGGCTCGGCGTCACCGTCGGTACCGTCAGCCGCGCCTATGCCGAGGCGGACCGGCGCGGCCTCATCAGCGGCGAGGTCGGACGCGGAACTTTCGTCGGCAACCACTCGAAAGCATCGCGCCTCGTCGTCCCGCCGGAGCAACCCAACGGTGTCGTCGACCTTAGCCTCAATCTTCCGGCTTACACTTCGGGCGACATTGAACTTTCACGAACGCTCGCCGAAATTTCGCGCGATGGTGGCCTGCTTCCGTTGCTCGACTATCAACCGGATGTCGGCCTTCCCCACCACCGCGCCGCCGGCGCCAAATGGCTCGCGCACTTGGGCGTGCCGGCCGAAGCCAACCGGATTGTCGTTACCAACGGCGCGCAACACGCCATGGCCGTCACCTTCCTGGCGGTCGCCCGCCCGGGCGATGTGGTGCTAACGGAAACGCTCACGTATCCCGGTATGAAGGAACTCGCAAACCAGTTTGGGCTTCGGCTGCATGGCATCGCCATGGACGACGAAGGAATGCGGGCGGATGCCTTCGCCGAGGCCTGCCGAACCCTGGCGCCCAAGGCACTCTACACGACACCGACGCTGCAAAACCCGACAGCCGTGCTGATGGGTGAACAACGGCGCCGCGAGATCGTCGCCATCGCCCGCGAGCACAACGTCACGATCGTCGAGGACGACGTCTACGGATTCCTTCTCGGCGGCACGCGTCCGCCCGCGATGGCGGCGTTGGCGCCCGACATCGTCTATCACATCACCGGCCTGTCCAAAAGCCTGTTCGCCGGCCTTCGCGTCGGCTATGTGCTGTGCCCTGCGGGCGCCACCGAACGCGTCGGCAGCGCCATCCGCGCCACTTGCCGCATGGCCACACCGCTGATGGCCGAGGTCGCGACGCGCTGGATCGAAAACGGCACCGCCGCCCGCCTTGCCGAATCGCAACGGGATGAGGAGCGTGCCCGGCGGGAAATCGCCATGCGCGTCCTGAAAGACATTCCGTGCCGGACCCATCCCGCCAGTTTCCATCTTTGGATTTCGCTGCCGGAATCCTGGCGCGCCGGCGAATTTGTCGACGCCCTGAAAAGTCGCGGCGTCATCGTGCTGCCCGCCGATGCCTTCGCCGTCGGCCGCGCGCAATCGCCGCATGCCGTTCGCGTCTGCCTGGGCGCGGCCAGAACCCGCGACGCGATCGAAGCCGGCTTGAACGTGATCGCGGAAACCTTGGCCGACGAATCTCGCTGCGCGACGCCGGCCGTATGACAATGTCGATCCGCCGCATTTGGTTCGGGGTAGCGACGGCGTTATGGGCGCTGGTCACCCTCCCAGCCAGCGCAGCGGAGATGCAACGGATCGACGCCTTTGCCATCGACCGCACGGAGGTCACGATCGGCGCCTTTCGAACCTTCGTCGGCGCAACCGGCGCCGTGACGAAGGCCGAACGCGACGGCGGCGGCTTCGTCTATGAAGGCGGTTGGCAACGCATGCCGGGCTGGACCTGGAAGCGGCCGTACGGGCGCGACTCCGACGACGACGAACCCGCCGTCCATATCACTTACGACGAAGCCGAGGCTTTTTGCCGCTGGGCCGGCAAGCGCCTGCCGACCGATGCGGAATGGGTCGAAGCCGCTTATGTCGAGCACCGCACGGCGCCATCGCAAGGCTTCGAAACCGGACGACGCTATCCCTACCCAACCGGCACAACTCCCAACGGCGCCAATTGTCTGAGCGGATGCGGTACCGTTTCAACTGTCGGCGCCGCCCCCGGCATCATCGGCGCCGCCCCTGGCATCACGCGCGGACGCGGCCACGCCAAGGCCGGCTCAACCAAGCCCGGCGTCAACGGCTTGACCGAAATGGCCGCCAACGTCTGGGAATGGACCGAAACCGGCGATCCCGGCGAGAAAGGCACGCGCGGCGGTTCGTGGTGGTACGGACCCGAACAGATGAAAGCCGACAGCCGCTATACCAAGCCCCGCGACTTTCCGGCCGTCTATATCGGCTTCCGCTGCGTCAAGGATCTGCGTTAGCGGCCGCGCCGGGCAGGGAATAGATTCGCCCGCCCATCCGCCGACAAATCCCCTGCCGCCGACAACACCAGATCCTGGATCGCCAATTCGGCCGCAAGGCGGCGTTTGCGGCTTTCTTCGAACGCGGACTCAAGTGCCTTGGCGTTGAAGGCCGGCGCCGATAGTGCCGCGCGCACGTCTTGGCGCGTCTTGCGATAGGCCGCCATCAGTTTGTCGATCTCGGGCTGGCGCTGGGCCGCGGCACGGCGCACGACGTTCGCGTCGGTAGCGGGCAGCCGACTTGCCAGTCGCTCGACGAACGAGTCGCTTCGCTTCTCCTTAGCCGGCCAGACGTCGGTCGCGCGACCGACCAGATAGCCGACCAGAAAAAGATTCAAGATCAGCGATGCGATCAGCGTCGCTTTCATTTTGCGTCCGGAAGTCCATGCCATCGTCATAGCCCCATTGCCTCGAAAGGCCCGCCGTCGAACGCCAGGCGGACGATATCGGTTTCGGTCCCCGAAGCCGGCGGCGACACCGCCGACGTAACCATGCCGGTCGCGACGCCGAACATCAGAACGGCGGCCAGCGCCGCTGCGCGCTGCCAAGATGACCACGCCGCCAGGAACGGAATTGCCGTTGCCGAAGGGACGTGCGGAATCGCCTTCTCAAGCGCGTTCCTGACTCGTGCCGCCGATGCGTCGGCGCCCGGATCGTAAGTGTCGAGCAATTCGTCGAGGCGGCGGGCTTCGGCCAATGCATCGGCCGCCCGTGCGTCCTTCGCGACGAAGGCCCGAGCCGCGGCGCGTTCATCGACCGGCCACCGGGCCGGATCGGCGCCATAGGCCTCGAGAATTTCGATCATCCGTTCGAAGGTCATGTCTCCTCCTTCGCGTTCGACGGCGCCAGCGCCGCCAATTCCGCGCGCAGGGTCCGCCTGGCGCGCAACAAAAGCGATTCGATCGCGTCGACCGATACCGCCAGAATTTCCGCCGCCTCGATGTTCCCGATATCCTCGTAATAGCGCAACGTCAGGGCGGCGCGTTGACGCTCGGGCAAACGGGCGACCGCGGCGGCGATCGTTTTCGCCATCTGGGCTTTGGCAATTCCTTCCGCCGCATCGGGCCTGTCGTCGGCGGGGTCGCCCGCCGCCTCCAGCGGCAGAAAAGACCGGCGACGGCTGCGATCGATGCACAGATTGACGACGATCTTGTAAAGCCACGTCGAAAATTTTCCCCGCCCCGGTTGCCAATGGTCCGCATGACGCCACAAGCGAAGGAAAGCGTCCTGAGCCACGTCTTCGGCATCCGCAGCGTTGCCGGTCATGCGCCGGGCCAGCCCAATGCACCGCTTCAGATGGCGGTCCATCAGCAGCCGATAGGCAGCCTTGTCGCCGTCGGCCACGCGCTCGACCAGGATCTCGTCTTCTTCGGCGCTTTCCATGCTCCGTCCGCTTCGTCCGTTGGCGGTCGCAAAGGCTGCCGCCGTTCCGGCCACCGCGCCGCCGAACGGCGGGCGATGGCCGGGCCGGTAAAGCGAATCAGTGACGGCGATGGCGGCGCGGCGAAAAGAGTTCATCGGCCGCCTTGCGCTGTTCGTCGCTCATCGCATTGTACAACGGCTCGTAGGCGGCGACGAATGTCTTGGCCTGCTCGGCCCGCGATGCCGCGAACTTTTCACGGGCCTTCAAGCGCTCGACCGAGGTCTTGGGCTTGTCCCGATCGGCCTTGGCTTGCTCGCGCATGGCCTTGCGGCCGGCGGCGGCGTCGCGCATCGCCTTCTCCACTATGCCCCACTGCGTCGCCTGGGCCGGCGTGATCTTCAATTCGGCCTTCAGGTATGCCACCCGGCCGTCGATTCGATCGCTGCCGTGGTATCCGTGAACGCCGGGCGCGCGCGCATCGGCAGGCGCGGAATGCGACAGCGCCGTCGCACCGCCGATGCCAGCGGCCAGAAGCGCGGCCAAGGCAAAAGCGGTTGTCTTGTTCCTTTTCATTTGAAATTCCTTCCGTTTTCGAGCGCGCACCCGACCTCGGACGCGTCCTTGTCCTTGTTGATACGGGCGAACGGGGAAAACCCGGCGCCCGGCTGATGGATTTTTTGGGGAGTCGCCGGTCAACCGGTGAAAGGCTTGACCGTATGGCCGTGGTTCAGGGGTCCGTGGCCACGGCCCAATTCCGGTGCCGTGGCGATGGCCTCACGCACGTATGCCCGGGCGCGGCGGACAGCAGACGGAAGATCGAGTCCTTGAGCAATCCCCGTCGCGATGGCGGACGCCAGCGTACAACCCGTGCCGTGGGTATGACGGGTGTCGATCCGGGTACCCTTAAAAGATTGCGGCGGCCGGCCCCGTTCGACCAGGACATCGACGATCTCGGCGCCGTCCAAATGGCCGCCCTTGACCAGCACCGCCGCCGCGCCGAGCGCGAGAATCCGCGATCCGGCCTCGATCATGTCGGCCTCGGTCCGTACAGCCATTCCCGCCAACGTCTCGGCCTCGGGCGCATTCGGCGTGACGATGCGCGCCAACGGGATCAGTCGTTCGCGGACGGCGACGACGGCCGCATCGGCAAGCAGGGAATGTCCGCCTTTCGCCATCATCACCGGGTCGACGACCAGGGGCACCGCCGCCGCGTCAGCCTTGACTGTCGCCGCGACGGCATCGACCACCGCCGCGGTCGACAGCATCCCGGTCTTGATCGCGTCGGCGCCGATGTCGGAAAGCGCGAGACGCATCTGCAAGGCGACGAAATCCGCCGGCACGTCATGGATCGCGGCGACGCCTTCGGTGTTCTGCGCGGTCAACGCCGCGATCGCCGTCATGGCATATCCGCCGAGCGCCGTCACGGTCTTGATATCCGCCTGGATTCCCGCGCCGCCGCCGGAATCGGACCCGGCGACGATCAACACCCGTGCGATCACCGCCCGGTTCCGGCCGAACGTTCGATGGCCCGCGCCACGTCGGCAACGACGCGGCCGACCAGAACCTCGTCGTCGCCTTCGGCCATGACGCGGATGACGGGCTCGGTCCCAGACGGCCGTACCAGCAGGCGGCCCCGGCCCTGAAGCCGCTTTTCGGCGTCGCCGATAGCGGCCTTTACGTCCCCGTCATCCAGGGGTTTGCCGCCCTTGAAACGGACGTTCTTCAAAAGCTGCGGCAACGGTTCGAAAACGCGGCAGACCTGGCTGGCGCGCTTGCCCGACGCGACGATCACGGCCAGCACCTGCAATGCTGCGATGAGGCCGTCGCCGGTCGTCGAATGGTCGCCGAGGATGATGTGGCCAGACTGTTCGCCGCCCAGGTTGTAGCCCTTTTCCCGCATGTGTTCGACCACATAGCGGTCGCCCACCGGCATCCGCACCAGACCGAGACCGTTCGCCTTCAGGTACCGCTCAAGCCCCAGGTTCGACATCACGGTCGCGACCACGCCGCCGCCTCGCAGCAAGCCGCGTCCCTTCCAATGATCGGCGATGACGGCCATCAACTGATCGCCATCGATCAGGTGGCCGGTCTCGTCGGCGACGACGACGCGGTCGGCATCGCCGTCGAGCGCGATGCCGAGATCGGCGCCGTGCGCGACGACTTGATCGCACATGGTTTGCGCCGCGGTCGATCCGCACTGCGCGTTGATATTGAATCCGTCCGGCGCGACGCCGACCGGCACGACCTCGGCACCCAATTCCCACAGGACCACGGGTGCGACCTTGTAAGCCGCGCCGTTGGCGCAATCGACCACGACCTTCAAGCCGTCGAGCCGGAGCCCGCGCGGAAACGTCTGCTTGACAAATTCGGTGTAGCGGCCGATGGCGTCCTCGAGACGCTTGGCGCGACCGAGTTCGGCGGAGGGCGCGAGTTCGGCCTGACTGCCGCCGTTGCCGTTCATGTTGGCCTCGATCACGGCCTCGACCTCATCGGAAAGCTTGTAGCCGTCGGGACCGAACAGCTTGATCCCATTGTCATGATAAGGATTATGAGACGCCGATATCATGACGCCCAGGTCGGCGCGCAGGCTGCGGGTTAGCATCGCAACCGCGGGCGTCGGCATCGGACCGACCAGCACCACATCCATGCCCATCGAAACGAAACCCGCGGTGAGCGCCGGCTCCAGCATATAGCCCGAAAGGCGGGTGTCCTTACCGATCACGACCCGATGCCGATAATCGCCGCGGCGAAAATGGCAGGCGGCGGCCATACCGACGTGAAGCGCGGTCTCGGCCGTCATCGGCTCGGCATTGGCCGTGCCGCGGATGCCGTCTGTACCGAAAAGCTTGCGGGTCATCTGCCGTGAACGGCTCCTGGCGATCTTCGACATCGAATCGGGAGGGTTATAGCAGATATAAAGACCGAGTATCAGGCAATATAAGGGAGGATAATCTAGTCAGGCTTTTCGCCCGATTTGACGCCCCTACAGGGTGACGAGTCTAAGCCAGCATCATCTAGTTAAAGGGAGTTGGGTTACAAATTCGGTTACACGGCCGCACGGGAAGGACACTGCCACCATGCGGCCCCATGCGAGCGGACACGCCCCCGGCTATCGCGCCGGTCGGCCATGCTGGAAAAGGCCCGATGATCGCGCGAAGGCCCCGGCTTCCGGCACGGCCGATTTCAATACTAGATTCTGCTTTCAACCGTCCGGGGTGGCCGGAGTGCAAGTCATTGTAAAACCCCGTCCGGTGGGCCTACTGGACGGGAGGGGCCTTGCGAGTCGAAACCCACCACAAGCCGAGCAAGGCGGTTCCAGCCTCTACCGCCGACAAGCCCGGCGGCACCCACGGGATCAAGGAATCCGACAGGGAAACCCACCAGCACCAGACCGCGATCAAGAACAGGGTCGCGCGGGCCTTCCGGTTCTCCGGGTCGGACGCGACGAAACCGGCGGTCGCGATCAAGGCCGCCGCAAATTGCATAAGGTCGATATCGAGCGCGTCTTGCATGTCGTCGGACATAAAACCGTAGACGGCCGGAATCAGAAAGACGACGGCGGCCAGGACAGGCAGCACCTAGCGGCCCTTGCGCTTCTTGTTTGAACGGCGAACCGCCATCTATCTGCCCTCCCGTTGTCTGATTTGTTCGGCCATCGCCTTGGCCCAGGCGTATTCCTTGGCCGCATCGGCTTCCAGGCGGTCCGCATGGCGAAGCAAGGCGCGGCGGGTCCAGGCTTCCAGCCCAGGCACGAAACGCATATACGCAAGGTGCAAGGGCTCGCCCCGAAAGATCGCCTCTATGCCGACGTAACCGAGCGCCGCCAGGACGGCGACCAAGCTCAGGTGCAGGATAAGGCCGGTCGTCAATGACGTGTCCCTTCTTAGACCTTCGGAAGGCCGACCAGGGCCGCGCGGACGCCGCCTTCGGCTTTCGCGTCTACAATGGTCACGTCGAACGGTACGCCGCCGACCAAGCATTGAACGCGGTCCCCGTTTTTGACCGAGGGCAACAGATTGAAAAATCCCGGCGTCAACACAACGTCGGGCGTGATTTCCGGCGCGGTCGCGATGTATGACCAGAGCGTGACGGCGGTCCCCATAACCAGGACTTCAAGGCGGCCGTACTGTTTTTTCGTCAGCATTTGAGAGAGGGTATGCGGCGCCGAACGGATATGCGTCACGATCTTCTTAACCTCGCCTGTCAGCGGGTCGCGCATCCGGTCGATTTGCGCCAGGATCGCGGGCGAGAGGGGCGTTGTTTGAGTCGTCATTTTACCATGCACTCCCACTAATGATTACGGTGCCGCCGACGACGGCCTTGCCGCCGGACCGGGGCGCGGTGCGTTTCGTCGGCTTCGGCGGATTCAGTTCGCGATAGATTCGCGAGACGGTTTCCTGAAGGCCGTTGTCCAGGTAGTAGCCCGGCGACCGCATCATCGCGGCGGCGGCTTCCTGCATGGCGTAGGTCCGGCCCGTGGGCAGCGGTTGCGGCGGCTTGACGCCTTGCCCGGCGTAGACTTCTTCGGTCGTCAGTTTTTGGCGAGAAACTTTATTCGTGTCCATCGACGTGTCCTTTCGATAATCCCTTGATGATTTCGGAAAGTTCGCCGCGCACTCGTTCAAGGGTCGCGCTAACGAATTGACCTTGCGATCCCGTCGTGGCGAACCCATGAGCATCGGCCAGCGCGGCGGCAACCGCGTCCAGGCGAATCAATGCCTGTCGCGTCGTCATGTCACTTCGGCCCGCACGTCACGCAGACGTTGCCGGGCATCATCGGCAGACCACATGCCGGACACTTCGGCCCCGTCATCGCATCGGGCTTCGGTTTCGTCGGCTCGATTTTCTTCGTCGTCATGGCGTTTCCTTTCGTGTTGCTGGTTATCTGGAACATTGCGGCGGTTTGCCTTTGATGGCGACCGCGCGGCCGTGAAATCGTCGATTTCGGTCTTGCTCGAAAATTGTTTCCAGCCGTTCGGCGTTCCCAGGTCTACGGGCTTCGCCTCGGTCGGCTTGCAAGGATCGCTCGCGAACGCCGTCCGCGTGCGCCAATCGACTCGAACCTCGCGAAACTCCGCGCGACTAAGGAAATCTTGCAGGGCCGCTTCCGAATTGAATCTGAAAATCTGTTCCCAGGTCATGCCGTCGCCCCCTCGGTCATCAGGGAACGCAGCCCGCACACAACCGCGCCGACCATGGTTTCCGGTTCCCCGCGATGGTCAAACCCGATACCGCGTTCAATTTCCGAAAGCGGCACATTCCGTTGCAGCAACCGGCTAATCAGTTGCGCCGTTTCGTCGCCAACCGCATTCAATTCCTGCCCCTCTTTGCCGGTCTTGGCAAAAACCTCCCCGGCGCGGCCGTCGTCAAAAAATCCGACCGTGACAATGATTTCGTGATTGCGCCAAGGCACCGTCATTGTCAGGCACGGGCGCCGGTTCGGCAGCAATTCCCGGCTCATGGCGTCACCGTCGAATCCGTGCTTCCGAGGGCACCGGCAAGATCGGTCAAGGCTTCGGTCAGGTCGGCTATCGCCCCCGAGGACTCCGGCGACGGCGACATGATCGCAGCATCGGCCAGGGCTTCCCGAAGCGCCGCCTGTAACGTCGCCCGCCAGCCTTCGATTGCAAGCCGCCTAGCCATGGAACACCCCCGGCATGATCGCGAAGGTTTCAGCGGGGAAAAAATTATGAGACAGGGGCCGATGGTTTCGAGGGGCAAAAAATTTCAGGGCACCGCCAGGGGTTTTTAGGCAACCTCGCGAGGATAACCCCCCTAGAGGCGACCGATCCGCGTTTTTCAACCCCTGGGGTCGATTCCAGACCCGGCCGAAAAGAAGCCCCCACCCCCATGTCGAATTGCAGCCGAGGGGTGCGCCGACGCGGCCAACCGTTTGTAGTAATCGGTACGGATTGGAGGGAAAGCCCTTGGTTTTCGCGGCTTT
>CAZDFF010000091.1:0-12418 GCA_964504425.1 uncultured Hyphomicrobiales bacterium | reverse complement strand
CCGCGGCGGGTGGGCATCGGGCAAAACGGTCGCGCCACTCAAGTCGAGCGCATTTTCGAAAACGGCGGCGTGGCCGACGAGAAGCGACAAAACCTCGCTATTGGCGATTATGCCACACGACGAATGTCCGGCATAAGACCCGCAGGCTTCGCCGACGCGGTGATGTTGCCCCGGAGCGCACGGCGCCTCGGTTCCGCCGCCGATATCCGCAACGGCCGCATGGATGCCGTGCGCCGCGGCGGGATGACCGTGCGGCACGCCCCACAGCACGGCGAGAAACAAGACAACGCAAACTCCGGCCTTTCCCCAGCGGCCGACCGCTGGAGACGAAATCAAGTCATGGCTCTTACGCTGCTTGGGCACCGTGTCCGCCGGGCTAATGCTGGTTACCTACGTTATTTTGGCATTCTCGCGCCCAATGCCGTTTCGGTCCTTGACCTGCGTCAATCCCCATCGTTGTCCGATGCGCGGAATCGGCGCCGGCGCCGCCTTAACGAATTCTTAGGGTCGGGCGGGATATAAGCGACGCAGACACGTCCGTCAGAAGGCGGACCCTTATCGAGGAGAATCTCCATGGTCGCCGCCTTTGCCCCCTTCATCGGTATCGTCACGCTCGCGCTGGCCGGCGTCGCCGCCGCCATGGGCGCGGTGCAGCTTGTCGGCGAACGGCCGTCCAACGCGCTGGTCTATTTCGCCATCGCCGCCGGCACCTGGGGCATCGGCCGGGCCATGGAACTGGTGCTCGGCACGAAAAAGGCCGTTGCCAAGCCGAAGCGAGCCTAACAACCTATCCCCTTCGTATCGTTCGGAAGCCGGCCCGTCGGGGGTCGGCCCGTCGTTGCGTTTTTGACGGGCAAGCCATGACCAACGTCGGCATCGAAGTCATCGCGCCGGTTTTCGGCATCATGGTGGCCGGATTCCTGGCCGCCCGCTTCGGCGTGTTCGGCTCGGACAGCAGCGCGGCGCTGAGCCGCTTCGTCTTCTACGTTTCGCTGCCGGCGTTGACCTTCATTTCCCTTGCCCGAGTTCCGGTCACCGAGGTCTTCGACTGGCCGCTGATCGGCGCGTTCGGCGGTGCCAGCCTTGTCTTGTTCGTCGTCGGCTACGCGGCGGCGCGGTTCGTTTTCCCCGACACGCCGACCGACCGCGCGCTGCATGCGCTGTGCGCCATGTTTTCCAGCACCGGCTACCTGGGCCTGCCGCTGGTCGTCATGGCGTTCGGCGATAAGGCCCTGATTCCCGGCATCATCGGCACCGTCATCACGGGCGCGATCTTTTTTCCGTTGACCGTCCTTTTGGCGGAAATGAGCAAGGGACGCGACACCGGCCGGATGATCTTGGCCCCGTTCCTGGACGCATTGAAGACGCCGATGCTGCTGGCGGCCGTCGCCGGCATTCTCGTCTCCTTCCTCGGCGTTCCCATCCCGAGAGCGTTCGGCTCCTTCTGCGACATCCTGGGCGGCGCGTTCATCCCGTGCGCGCTGTTCTCGGCCGGCCTGTTCGTCGCCAATTGCACCGTCAAGGGCGAGGCTCGCGAGGTCGGCTGGCTGGTGGTCGCCAAGCTGTTCCTGCACCCGGCCGTTACCTGGTGGCTCGCCTACGAAGTGCTCCATCTCGATCCTATGAAGGCCGCCATCGCCGTGCTGTTGGCGGCGCTGCCGACGGGCGCGCCCGCCTTCGTGCTGGCGCAGCAGTACAAGGCCTTCGTCATGCGGTCGAACGCGGTCGTCGTGATCTCGACCGCGCTTTCGGTCGCCACCTTGTCGGCGCTGCTGGTCGTGCTGGTGCCCTAGGGCGCGCCTACTTCCACTCGCGGCCGGTCAGCAGCCGCCAGGCGTTGCGATAGCCGATGTTGTGCTTCGCGTCCTCGGGCAGGTCGCGCACGATCAACCGGACGTTGGCGGCCTTCGTCTTGATGTAACTCGAAAGCGGCGGGCGGCCGCCGCCGTAATCGAACCCGGCGACGAACCGAGTGGAGAAATCCGTCAGGATCGCCCGGTAGGCCGGCGCCACTTCCGATCGTTGGATACCGTCCTGCCCCCGCCAGAGGACGACGTCCTCGACGCCGCTGCACTTGTACACGCGGCCCGGTTCGCCGGTCGCGATGTCGTAGTAAAGGTTGGGATACGCGGTCAGGAGGCGGCGGACGTATTCGGGCGTGAAGCGCTTCTGCCGGTCGGGATGGCGGACCTGCCCGAAATGGGCGACGATGACCTTGGCCTTGGGATAGGCCTTCAGCATTTTTTCCAAGCCGGCCAGCGCCGCGTCCTCGGGTTCGTTGTGGATGACGAAGGCGACGCCCGTCTCTTCCGACAGCTTGAACAGGCGATGGCCGTTCGGGCCGTCCAGCGGCAGGTCGACGTCGCGATCGAGACGGTTCTGCCGGCATTGGTGGGACGACATGTAGTGGCGGAATTCGAATTCGCCCATGATCGGATATCGGCCGCTCCGCACGTGCTCTTCGGTCTGGCCGATGAAGCTGTCCTTGCCCTGAACCCAGTTCGGATTGGTGCCGCCGTTGGTCGCCAGGACGAATCGGTCCGGGTGCGCGTTGACGATTTCGTGGATGTAATAGCCCCAGCGATAGCCCGTGGGTTGCGCGTCGTTCTTGGGCGCCTGATAGCCGTCGAACGCGATCAGGGCGACGCCCGCGTCGTCCATCGCCTTGAGCGCCTCTTCCAGATACATACGGCCGTCCTCGCGCCGCAGCGACGATTCGAGATCGATCAGCGGGATCGTGCCCTTGGCCAACAAGGCGCGGATGCGGCCTTCCCATTTCGCTTCCAACTCGGCGCGGGAATATTTGACCGCCACCGGTTCCTCGGCGGGTGCGGCGGGCGCCCGCAGGACGAGAGCCGCCGCCAGCGCCGCCGGCACCGCCAAGCCCCAGCCGTTCAGGTTCATTCCGGCCGCCTGCCCTCTTGGGCTTAAAAGAAAAGTGCCTACGCCGCCTTGGTCGCGCGCACGCCCAAGCCTTGTAGCATCAGGATCTTGTTCAGCAGCTTCACGCAGGCGTAGACGGCCTCGATCGACGGCGCCGGGGTTTCGGTGATGCGGCCCAGTTCCAGCACCGCGCCGACCAGGGCCTCGACCTCGAGCGAGCGGCCCCCCTCCACGTCCTGCAACATCGAGGTCTTGTGCGCGCCGACGCTTTCGGCGCCTTCGATGCGCTTTTCGATGGTGTGGCGAAACGTAATCCCGAGCTTGTTCGCGATCGCCTGGGATTCCGCCATCATGGTCGCCGCCAGCTTGCGCGTGTCGGGGAATTGGCAAATCTCTTGGAGTGTCGCGTGGGTCAATGCGCTGATCGGGTTGAACGACAGGTTACCCCACGCCTTCAGCCAGATTTCCGCACGGATGTCCTCGAGGATGCGCGACTTGAAGCCGGCCTTGACGAAGGTCTCGGACAGTTTCTGCACGCGCTCGGTGATCTTCCCGTTCAACTCGCCGACCGGGAACTTGTCGCCCTCGACATGATGGATGACGCCGGGTTCGATGACGGCTGCCGCCGGATAAACGACGCAGCCGACGATCTTGTCGCCGGGAATGTTCTTGCCGAGCACGCCGTCGGGATCGAGGGATTCCAGCCGCTGGCCGTCGAACGGGCCGCCGTGATTGTGGAAGTACCACCACGGAATGCCGTTCTGCACGGTGACGATCGTGGTATCGGGGCCGATAAGGCCGCCGATCTTGCGGGCGACGGCTTCGAGGTAATGCGCCTTGAGGGCCAGCACGACGATGTCCTGGGGGCCGACGTCTTCGACCTTGTCGGTCGCGAGCTTGGGCCGTGCGATATGCTCGCTGCCGTCCTCCCAGATCAGCTTCAGGCCGTTCTTCTTGATCGCGGCGAGATGCGGACCCTGGTCGATCAGGGTGACGTCCTCGCCAGCGAGGGCGAATTTCGCGCCGAGCAGGCCGCCGATGGCCCCGGCGCCGACGATGCAGATCTTCATGGCTTGCCTCCCGTGAAAAGCCAATGGAACCGTCGGGCGGAACGCGCCGAACGCGTCAGTTTTCGTAGACGTTCGAGAGCGTGCCGATCCCTTCGATGGTGACGTCGACGGTGTTCTTCGCTTCCTTCATGGTGCCGACGCCCAAGGACGTGCCGCAGGCGATGACGTCGCCCGGCATCAGGGTCATGTCGGCGGAAATCAGGCTGACCAGCTTGGTCGGCGGGAAGATCATGTCGGCGATCGGATAGTTCTGGCGCTCGTCGCCGTTGAGCACCGTGCGCACCGAGGCGCCCGACGGGTCGATCCCGGTCGCGACCACCGGGCCGAACACGCCGAAAGTGTCGAAGCCCTTGGCGCGGACCCACTGCGCGAACGTCTTGTCCTTGCCGATGATGTCGGCGGCGGTGACGTCGTTGATGCAGGTGTAGCCGAAGATGCAATCCTTGGCTTCGGACTCGGTGACGTTGGTCGCCTTCCTGCCGATGACGACGCCGAGTTCGCCTTCGTAGACGACTTTGCCGGCGTAGCTTTTCGGCCGCCGGATCGTCTGCCCGTGCGCCAGGTAGGACGTGGCGGGCTTCAGCAGGTAAAGCGGTTCTTCCGGGATCGGATTGCCAAGCTTGGCCGCGAGCGCGCGGAAATTGTTCCAAAGGCAAATGTACTTGCCGGCATCCGTCGGCGTCATGACCTCGACCGCCGACAGCGCGACCTTGTCGCCGGTCGGCTTGGCGCCCGAAAACATATCGCCCGAATGCACGGAAATAGTGTCGCCGTCGAGCGTACCGAATTGGGCGCCGCCCTTGTGCCGGAAGCGGATCCAGCGAGTCATCGTGTTTCCTCCGTCGCGCCGCCGTTGACCGGCGGCTTTTTCAAACGGTCGTCAGGTTAGGATATCGGCGCGCCGTTGTCGCGCGTCACGACATCACGATTTGAATAGTGGTAATTCGAATTTCCGCAATCGCACATGACGAGCCGCTCATATGCGGCGCAACGCCGCGCAAAACGTCGTCGGAATCATTTCAAAAAAATTGCCGGACCCGAAGGCCCGGCATGAGGAGGGGAGGCAAAATAGAAGGCGAAGGAGACGTGGAGGAGAAATTCCGCGAGAACGTTTCCGTTCAGGCGCGGCCGCCGAGGCCGGTCGGCGTCGGGCGCAGCCAATGGCACAACCGGTTGCCGAAATCGGCGAGTACGTCGGCCGCGTCCAGAACCAACGTGACCAGCGGCGCGAAGGGGTATTTGACGTAGGTCTCTTCGAAAAACCGGGGGTTCATGGCGCTGTCCTCATTCCGTTCGGTGAATTCCATCGCGGCCCGTTTTTTTCCGTGCCGCATGGACAGGATTATGGCGATTTGTATGTGGTATACCACAGATAATATTGCACCGCAGCAATGCATGATGCGCATGGCGCGGCCCGAAGCCCCGCGCCCGCCGGGATTCGAACAAAAAAAGGGCCCCATAAAGGGGCCCTTCGTCGAGGTGCGTCAGTGGAGAAACGTCGTCAACCGGCGGCGCGCAGGGCCTGGGGTTCCGGCTTGGCGCCTTCGTAAAGGCCGGCGACCCGGCCGCGCTGCTGCACGAGCGCCAGCACCGCGTCGAGCATCGGCGTCGGCGTGCCGGTCAGGCGCGCCAGTTCCTGGACCGAGGTCACCAGCGCGTCGATTTCCATTGGTTTATTATGCGTCAGATCCTGCAGCATTGAGGTCCGGTGCGCGCCGACCGAGGCGGCGCCGTCGATGCGCTTTTCGATTTCGATGCGGAAATCGACGCCCAGCTTTTCGCCGACCGCCTTGGCTTCCAGCATCATGGTGCGGGCGACGCTACGGGTGCCCGGATCGGTCGCGACGACGTCGAGGGTCGCCTGGGTCAACGCGCTGATCGGATTGAAGCAGAGGTTGCCCCAAAGCTTCTTCCAGATCTCGTCGCGGATGTTCTCGCGCACCGGCGCCTGCAGGCCCGAGGCGCGGATCGCGTGGCTGAGCCGGCGGATGCGCGGCGACACGCTGCCGTCGGGTTCGCCCAGCGTGAATTTGTCGCCGTAGACGTGCTTGATGACGCCGGGTTCGAGCGCTTCCGTCGCCGGATAGACGACGCAGCCGATGGCGCGTTCCGGCCCGATCGCGTTCCACTGGCGCGCGCCGGGATCGACGGATTCCAGCTTGGCGCCGTCGAACGGACCGCCGTGCTTGTAGAAGTACCACCATGGCACGCCATTCTGCGCCGTGACCACCGCGGTCTTCTCGTCCAGCAGCGGCTTGAAGTTTTCCGCCACGTCCCAGGCCTGGTTCGATTTCAGGGCGACGATGACGTAATCCTGCGGGCCGAGGTCCTTGGGGTCGGCCGCCACCTTGGGGCGGGCGACGCGGGTTTCGCCGTCGATCAGGAGAGTCAGGCCGTCGGCCGCGATCTTGTCCCGGGTCTTGCCGCGGGCCACCATCGACACGTCGAATCCGGCGAGCGACATCTGCACGCCGAGATAACCGCCGATCGCGCCGGCACCATAGATACAAACTTTCATATCATTCACCTGATAAATTATATCTATTGTACAGTCACCCTACTGTGGGCGGGCGGCGACGGTAAACACTCCGGCGCGTAGGGCTTGCAGCATTTTCGGGTAGGACTGTCCCACCCGCTTCCAGCCGATGCCGCCGGCTCCTCGCGCCTGCGATAGATTGCCAACACCAGACGCATAAATCGAATCATTTTTGGGCCTGGATTGGTAATTTTATTGCGATTGGCCCATGCGGCGCCCGCATAAGCAAAAGGCCCCGCCGGAGCGAGGCCCTTGCCGAAATCGACGGCTTTGGCCGCCCGGTTATTCCGCCGCTTGGGCGGACGTCACTTTTTCGAACTTGGCGGCGCAGTACTTGAACTCGGGGATCTTGCCGATCGGATCGAGCTGCGGATTGGTCAGCATGTTGGCCGCCGCTTCCGCGTAGCAGAACGGGATGAAGATCATCCCTTCCGGCACCGCGTGGTCGGCCCGCGCCATCAGTTCGATGGCGCCACGCCGGGTCTGGACGCGGACCCGCTCGCCACCCCGAATGCCGCGCTTGGCCAACTCATCGGGAGAGAAGCAAGCGACCGCTTCGGGCTCGAGCAGGTCAAGCACGTTGGCGCGCCGCGTGATGGCGCCGGTATGCCAATGCTCGAGCTGGCGCCCGGTGGTCAGCACCATCGGGTATTCCGCGTCCGGCGTTTCGGCCGGCGAGATGATCTTCGCCGGCACCAGCTTGGCGCGACGGCTCGGCGTCGGATAGCCGTCGCCGAAGACGATGTCCCTGCCGGGCTTGTCCGGCGCGTCGCACGGATAGGTCACCGCGTTTTCCTTGGCGAGGCGATCCCAGGTGATGTTGTCGAGCGAATGCATCACCTTCTTCATTTCGGCGAACACGTCGGCCGGTCCGGCGTAGTTCCAGTCGAGGCCCAGGCGGCGGGCGATTTCCTGGATGCTCCACCAATCCTGGCGCGCCTGGCCGGGCGGCTGAATGGCGACGCGGCCGCGCTGCACCTGGCGGTTGGTGTTGGTGACGGTGCCGTCCTTTTCCGGCCATGCCGAAGACGGCAGGACCACGTCGGCGTGGAACGCGGTTTCGGTCAGGAAGATGTCCTGCACGACCAGGTGTTCCAGCTTGGCCAGGGCCGCGCGCGCGTGGTGCGCGTCCGGGTCCGACATTGCCGGGTTCTCGCCCATGATGTACATGCCCTTGATGGCGTCGGCGTGGATCGCGTTGACGATCTCGACCACCGTCAAGCCCTTCTTGGAATCGATCTTGGCGCCCCACACTTTCTCGTACTTGGCGCGAAGGTCGGCGTTTTCCACGGACTGATAATCCGGCAGAACCATCGGAATCAGGCCGGCGTCGGAAGCGCCCTGCACGTTGTTCTGGCCGCGCAGCGGATGCAGGCCGGTGCCGGGGCGGCCGACATGGCCGCACATCATCACCAGCGAGATCAGGCAGCGCGCGTTGTCGGTGCCGTGGATGTGCTGCGACACGCCCATGCCCCAGAACACGATCGCCGACTTGGCGCGGGCGAACTTGCGCGCGACCGTGCGCAGCGTCTCCGCGTCGATGCCGCAGACGTCGGCCATCTTCTCCGGCGGATAGTCGGCCAGATGCGCCTTCAGTTGCTCGAAGCCCTCGGTGTGGGCCTGGACGTACTGGGTGTCGTACAGCCCTTCGGTCACGATCGTGTGCATGATCGCGTTCAACATGGAAACGTCGCCGCCCGGCTTGAACTGCAGCATGTGGGTGGCGTGACGCTTCAAGGCCTGGCCGCGCGGGTCCATGACGATCAGGGTCGCGCCCCGCTTGGCCGCCTGCTTGAAGAAGGTGGCGGCGACCGGGTGGTTGTTGGTCGGGTTGGCGCCGATCACCACGATCACTTCGGAATCCTTGCACGCCGTGAACGGCGCCGTGACCGCGCCCGAACCGATGCCTTCCATCAGCGCCGCGACGGAGGACGCATGGCACAGCCGCGTGCAGTGATCGACGTTGTTGGTGCCGAAGCCGACGCGCACCAGTTTCTGGACCAGATAGGCCTCTTCGTTCGAGCCCTTGGCCGAACCGAACCCGGCCAGCGCGTTGGAACCGTCGCGATCGCGGATTTTCTTGAGACCGCCGGCGGCGCGATCGAGCGCCTCTTCCCAGGTCGCCTCGCGGAAGTGGGTGAACGGATTGGCCGGATCGACTTCCATGTCGGCGTTCTTGCCGACGCCGTCCTTGCGAATCAGCGGCACGGTCAGGCGGTGCTTGTGGTGCACGTAGTCGAAGCCGAAGCGGCCCTTGACGCACAGCCGGTTCTCGTTCGCCGGGCCCGGCAGGCCGGTGACGTAACGGATTTTCTCGTCCTTGATGTGGAAGCGAATCTGACAGCCGACGCCGCAATAGGGGCACACGCTGTCGACGGTGCGGTCCACGCGCGTGTCGCCGACTCCCTTGGCGTTCATCACGGTCGCCGGCATCAGCGCGCCGGTCGGGCAGGCCTGGACGCATTCGCCGCAGGCGACGCAGGTGGAATTGCCCATCGGATCGTCCTGGTCGAACACGATCTTGGCGCCGTGGCCGCGATAGGCCATGCCGATGACGTCGTTGACCTGGACCTCGCGGCAGGCGCGGACGCACAGGTTGCATTGGATGCAGGCGTCCAGATGCACGGACATCGCCGGATGCGACGGATCGGGCGCCGGGCACGGGCGGGCGTCGAAGCGACTGCCGCCGACGCCGATCTTGTCGGCCCAGTTCCAGAATTTGGAACCCTTGTCGCGCGCGACCTCGCGCATCGGCTGGTCCGCGACCAGCATTTCGAACACCATCTTGCGCGAGTGCTTGGCCCGCTCGCTCGCGGTCTGGACCTTCATGCCCGCGGCCGGCTTCCTGATGCAGGACGCGGCCAGCACGCGTTCGCCCTCGATCTCGACCATGCAGGCGCGGCAGTTGCCGTCGGCCCGGTAGCCCGGTTCCGGCGAATAGCAGAGGTGCGGAATTTCGACGCCCTCGCGCGTCGCCACCTGCCAGATGGTTTCGCCCGGCTTCGCGGCGACGTCCTTGCCGTTCAGCGAGAAGGTGATCGCGTCGGTCATCGCAGGTCCTCCGGAAAGTGCTTCATCACGCATTTTATCGGATTCGAGGCGGCCTGTCCGAGGCCGCAGATCGAGGCGTCGCTCATGGCCCGGGACAGTTCCGTCAGCAGGCTTTGGTCCCACTTGCCCTTCGCCATGATCTTGACGGCCTTTTCCGTGCCGACCCGGCAGGGCGTGCACTGGCCGCAGCTTTCGTCCTCGAAGAAGCGCATCAAGTTCAGCGCCACGTCCTTCATATCGTCCTTGTCGGACAGGATGACAACCGCCGCCGAACCGATGAAGCAGCCGTGCTTTTCAAGCGTCCCGAAGTCGATCGGCTCGTCGCCCATCGACGCCGGCAGAATGCCGCCCGAGGCGCCGCCCGGCAGATAACCCTTGAAGGCGTGGCCGTCCTGCATGCCGCCGCACATTTCGATCAGTTCCTTGGCGGTGGTGCCGGCCGGCGCGACGACGACGCCCGGCTTCTTGACCCGGCCCGAGACCGAATAGCTGTGCAGGCGCTTGCCGCCGCCGCGGGTCGCGAACCATTCCGGGCCCTTTTCGACGATGTCGCGAATCCAGAACAGCGTTTCCACGTTCTGCACCAGGGTCGGGCGGTCGAAGATGCCGACCTCGGCGACGTAGGGCGGACGATGGCGCGGCAGGCCGCGCTTGCCCTCGATGCTTTCGATCATCGCCGATTCCTCGCCGCAGATGTAGGCGCCGGCGCCGCGGCGAAGATGGATCTTGGTCTTCTTGTCGAGCCCGGCGGCGCGGACCTTTTCGATTTCCTTCAGCAGCACCTCGCGCACGCCCGGATATTCGTCGCGCAGATAGAAGTAGACCGCGTCGGCCTCGACCACCCAGGCCGCGACCAACATGCCTTCCAGCACCCGGTGCGGATCCTGCTCCAGATAGAAGCGGTCCTTGAAGGTGCCGGGCTCGCCCTCGTCGCCGTTCACCGCCATCAGGCGCGGTCCCGGATAGCCGCGCACGAAGCCCCACTTGCGGCCCGTCGGAAAGCCGGCGCCGCCGAGGCCGCGAATGGTCGAATCGCTCATGATCTTCACGAGGTCTTCGGCCTTGCGCTTGCCGGCGAGGCAGTCCTTCAACAGCGAATAGCCGCCTTCCTTGGTGTAGGCGGCGAAATCCTTGTAGGGCGGAATCTCCGGATGATGGTCGCCCTTCGCCGCGGCGGCGATGGAATCCACCGTCGCGTTCTCGACGTGGCGATGGCCGACCTCGGCCACCGGCGCCTTGTCGCATCGGCCCATGCACGGCGCGCGCACGACGCGCACCTTGGAACCGACCTTGCCCGGCAGCGCCGCCAGCAATTTCGCCGCGCCCATCATTTCGCAGGTCAAGCTGTCGCATACGCGGATGGTTAGCGGCGGCGGCGGAGTTTCGCCTTCCTTGACCACGTCGAAGTGAGCGTAGAACGTCGCGACCTCGTAGACCTCGGTCTGGGCCATGCGCATCTCTTGCGCCAGCGCCGCCAGATGGGCGGCGGAGATGTGGCCATATTCGTCTTGAATCAGGTGCAGGAATTCGATCAGAAGATCGGGCTGGCGCGACCGGGCGCCCAGCAGCCCCCGAACCTCGCTCACGGCATTCGAATCGGTCTGGCGACCCTTGGTCGTCGAGCGGGCCCTGCCCCGGCCCGAGCCCGGATGGCCCGGACGCTTCGCCGTTTTGGCGTCTTGTTTCATTCCTGCTGTTTCCTCGTCTTCGCACCAATCGCGCGAGGCCGCCCCAGCGTCCCCGCGCCATCCCCTAGCCGAAATCCCGGCCGATGTAAATTTCGCTTGTCTACCATACGTTTAAGCTATGTCCGCATTCGCAGCGGCTATGCCGTCATGCGGTCGTCGGGAAATCGCGTCGGCGCCAGGATCGACCGGCTCCGTAATTGAGCCGCCCGGCCGTCGGAAGCGTTCATGCGGGCAATCGTACCGCCGAAGGGAAAGAGCGTAAGGACAAGGACGCCACGATGCGGCGCCGGTGCCGTTTCGCCCGCCACGGACGGATCGTCGTGTCGGCCCGTTATTGGCATGCCATATGCCACGTTTCTCGGCCCGGCGACAATGCCTTTTTCTCCGAACGCCGACCCGCCGCGGTCACTTCACGATGGTGACGGGGATCGTGACGAGATGCAGCAACTTGGTCGTGGTCGAGCCCAGCAGCAGATTGAGCATGGCGCCGAGCCCGCGCGCGCCCATGACGATTTCGTCGCAACCGTTTTCTTCCGCGTAGGAGGCGATGGCTTCGGCCGGAACGCCGATCGCGATCTTGCTTCTGTACTTGATCCCGGCCTTGTCGAGCGTCGCGCGCGCCGCCTTGAGTTCGGCATCGCCCTGTTCGCGGTGATAGCCGTCGACGGCGGCGCGGTCGACGAACGTCGTCACCGCCTGGGGCATGGGCGCCTGCGCGTTCAGCAGGTGGATTTCCACGGCCGCGTCGGCCGTTGCCCTGGCGGCCGCGTGAAGCACGGCACGCAGCGAATGCTCGGAACCGTCGACGGGTACGAGAATCTTGGTCATGGGGTGGATTCCCTACGAAATCGGGCGACCGGAACGGTCGCCGTGGGTTCACGGCGAAGCATCGATGACCCGGCTGCGGCGCTTCGCCTGATAGCGCGCGATCAAGTGGCCGACGACCACCGCCAGGACGGCACAGGTCGCCGCCGCCGCATAATGCGCCGTCGGCATCAGCGGCGCCATCCACTTCGCGATTCCCGGGTCGCGCACGCCGATGTCGCCGGCGATCCAGCCCAGCAGCGCGCCGCCGCCGGTGACGACAATCGGAAAGCGGTCGAGCAGCTTGAGCACCAGGGTGCTGCCGTAGACGTCCAGGGGAATGCTGATCAGAAGGCCGATGATCAGGAGTGCGACGCTCCCCTTCG
>CAZDFF010000090.1:6199-12422 GCA_964504425.1 uncultured Hyphomicrobiales bacterium | reverse complement strand
GCTCGACTCTAATACCGCCGATTACCGAACGGCGACGGCGGGCATCGCGGTCACACTGTCAACGGCTTCGACGGTCTCGGGCGACGCATCGGTCGGGACCGACACCCTGGTTCATGTCGACCGGATACTCGGTACCGCCTTTGCCGACACGTTTACGGCGGATGCGAATTGGGCGGGCTCGCAGTTCACCAGCTTCGGTGGCGGGGCGCTCGGCACGTTCAACGAGTTCCGGGGCGGCGGCGGGGACGACACGATTGCCGGCAACGGCTTTACGCGGATTGCCTACGACGACGCGCTCGCCGGCGTGACGGTGACGTTCACGGCCTCCGGAACGGGCAGCGCGACGTCGACGGCGGGCGGCGATGCCGCCGGGATCGGCACCGATACGTTCACCGGTGTGCGGGACGTGCGGGGCTCGGCCTTCGCGGATGTGATTACCGGCAGTTCCAACAACGAAAGCTTCCGGGGCCAGGGCGGCAACGACACCCTCGACGGCGGCGGCGGCACGGACCGGGTCGACTATCTGAATTCGAACTCGGGCGTGACGGTAACCTTGAACGGGGCGTCGGACGGGACGGCGTCGGACGGCTTCGGCGGCACGGATACGCTGCGCAATATCGAAAGCGTCCGCGGTTCCAGCCACAACGACACGATTACGGGCGACGCCAACGCCAACCGCCTTGAGGGCATGGACGGCGACGATACGCTGAACGGCGGCGCCGGGAACGATACCTTGGAAGGCGGTGCGGGGAACGACTTCTTCGATGGCGGCGACGGCAATGACACGATCCTGGGCGGAGACGGCGACGACGATCTGGCCGGCGAAGGCGGGGCCGATACGCTGACCGGCGGCGCCGGCAGCGACGTGTTCTCCTACCTGCCGGGCGAATCGACGACGACCAACACGGACGTCATCGTCGATTTCGTGTCGGGCGTCGACAAGATCGAATTCGAGGGTGCGAGCGGCTATGCCTTGGCTGCCTCGGCGTGGGCTACCGATGTTCTGGACGTCGTGGCCACTGTTTCCGCGATCATCGGTGGGGCGGCCGACAATACCATTCACTTCTTCACCGATAACGCAAATAACGGCTATCTCTACGTCAAGGGAATCGGTACCGGAACGAACGACTTCAACGGAACGTTGGTCGTGCTCGCCGGCGTAACGTCGATTCCGACATTGGCCGATCTCGGTCTGCCGAATTCGGTTGCCGCCAGCGGTGTGGACACAGTGACTCTGACCGCTGCCGACGACATCATCATCGGCAGTTCCGGAAACGATACGATTACCCTTTCCAGCATCGCGCAATCCGGCGACAGCGTCGATCTTTCGGGCGGCACCGACACGCTGATCCTGGGCAATGGCGGCAACACGATCACGGTTACGAATACCGAGACCGTCGCCGGCGGTTCGGGCGACGATACGATAACGGCCACCGGGTCCGATAGCGTCAACATTGCCGGCAATGCCGGCAACGATACGCTGACGGGTGGCGGCGACAGTGATATTCTAGACGGCGGCGACGGCGACGATTCGCTGACCGGGAGTGCGGGCGCGGATACGCTCTATGGCGGCGCCGGCAACGACGTGCTGGCGGGCGGCAACGGCAACGATGCCCACTACGGCGGCGCCGGCAACGACAACCTCCAAGCCGGCAACGGCGAGGACCTGCTCGACGGCGGCGACGGCAACGATACGTTGGCCGGCGGCAACGGCAACGATGTTCTCATCGGCGGTGCCGGGTCGGATCAATTGCGCGGCGCCCTGAGCGGCGGCCATGCGGCGGGCGAATTCAACACGTTCCGCTATACCTCTAGCGCGGAATCGACGACGGCCACGTTCGACACCATCCTGGGCTTCGTCAGCGGTACCGACAAGATCGAGTTCCAAGGCATCTCGGTCGTCGGCCTTTACGGTGCGCCTTATACATTCTCCAGCGATGTCACGACGACGGTCGCGAACATCGTCGGCGACGGCGGCATAACGAACAAGATCGTCTACTTCACGAACGGGACGACCGGCTACCTTTACGTCAAAGGCGCGGGCAGCGGAACGAGCTTCGACGGTACGTTTATCGCACTGGCAGGCGTTATCGCCATGCCGATCGGCGCGGATTTCGGCATCCAGATCGCCGGGACCGCCGGGAACGATACCTTGAACGGCACCGCGGACGCCGACACCTTCATCGCCGGCGACGGAACGGATACGATCACGACCGGCGGCGGCGAGGACACCCTGCGCTTCGGAAACCAATATTATGTGGTCGGCGCCGAATTGATCGACACGAACGCAGATATGATCCCGGATTCGCTGCAGTTCTCGTTCTATCAGACTAATCCGGCCCTAATTCAGACAACCACGATATCCAACCACGTCACGGCACCGCTGGCCCAGATCGAATTCGATTTCACCGGCGACGGCGCGCTGGAGCGCTTCGATGTCGCGACGAGCTTCAACGGCACCGGGCTGACAGACAACACGGCGTTCGCCGGCACGTCCAACGCCGAAACCATCGTCGGCGGTTCGGGCGACGACATCATCTTCGGCAACGGCGGAAATGATTCGCTGCTCGGCGGTGCGGGCGATGATTATCTCGACGGCGGCGCGGGCGACGACACCTTGAACGGCGGCGACGGTATCGACACGGTTTCCTTCGCGACCAATTCAGGCGCTGGCGTTCTTATCGACCTGATCGCCGGTACGGCGGACAGTGGCGGCAGCAGCGGCAATGATTTCCTGTTCGGTGTCGAGAATGTCATCGGTTCAGGCTACAACGATTCGATCGCCAGCGGCGTCGGGCAGAATATTCTCACCGGTGGCGGCGGCAACGATACGTTCATCTATACGTCTGAAAACCAATCGGGTGTGGGGACGAGCGTGCGCGACATCATTACCGACTTCCAGGCGTCGTCGACCGATCTGATCGATCTCGCGGACATCGTCGACTTCGGCACGTTCTCCTATCTCGGCAGCTATTCCGGTACGGCAACAGGCGGTTTCGTCTTCGATAACGCTCACGACGTACAGGCTCGTTTCAATACCGACACCAAGGTGCTCGAAATCAACACCAACGGCGATGCCAACGCGGACATGGAAATCGAAATGCCGAACGTCGACAGCGGCTCCCTCGACTCCGACGATTTCATCACTCAGGGTCTTGCCTGACGCAACCATGTTGCGCCGCCTCGGTCGCATCCGCATCGGCCGTGTCCTGTTCGCAATGCGGGAAAAAAGTCGCCGCATTGCGAATCGTGCCGTTAACCATTTGAAATTGCGATGGGTTTTGCTACCATTCGCAGCGTGAGGAGCGGCGGCTGGGGGACGTGCTAGACTGTCTGGCAGGGTTTAGCCGCCGCGCTGCGATCGACGGGATCGCCTAGAAATGCACGAACTTCTTAACCGCCTGAAGGCGCGTCCGGTCGTCACCGGCGAGTTATTGATCGGGTCCTTCCTGATCAACGTGCTGGCGCTGGCGTCGTCCTTGTTCGTCATGCAGGTCCTGAATCGCTACGTCGCCCAGGGTGTCGATTCGACGCTGCTGACGCTGACGACCGGCGTGATTTTGGCGATCGTACTGGAATTTCTCTTTCGCCAGACCCGGATGAAACTGGCGCGCGGCGTCAGTGCCGGTCCGGACGAGACCTTCGCGCTGGCCGGGTTCAACATCCTGACGCGTGCCAAGATGCAGGCCTATGAGCAGCTTCCGCCCGAAGTCCGGCGTGAAATGCTGAGTGCCGCCGGTTCGGTCGAAAGCGCCTATAGTGCCAGCAATATCACGACGGTGCTGGATGTGCCGTTCGCGATGGTTTTCGTGTTCGTGCTTTATTTGCTTCACCCGATCTTGGCCGGCATCTGCGTCGCATTCATTTTGGCTGTGTTCGCGGCCGGGGCCGTCGGCAGCATCGCCGTGAAGGACAAGACCGCCGAGGCCCAGCAGATTTCATCCATCGGATCGACGCTGCTCAGCACCGCGGGCAAGGAGGGCGACTCGGTGCGCGCCTTCAATGCCGGCGCCTTTTTGCGCCGGGCGTTCAGCAAGAACCTGTTCGAAGGCCAGACGCTCAGGCGCGCCATCGGTCATCACCAAGGACTACTTCAAACCGTCACGCAAAGCGCGAACAGTCTGATGAGCGTCGCCATCATTGCCATCGGCGCGATCCTGGCGGTCACCGGCGAAATGGACGTCGGCGCCATGATCGGCGCTAATATCCTTGCATCGCGCGCGCTGCAGCCGATCTCGAAATTCTCGCAACTGGGCGCCGCGTTCGCCAAAGCCCGCCAGGCGATCGACCTTCTCAAGAAGGTGGCGAAGATTCCGCTCGAACTCGAAACCGGTTCGGCACTTCGTGCGTATGCCGGCGGGCTTGAATTCCGCGATGTCGCCTTCGCTTTCCCGGGCAATCCGACGCCGCTGTTCGAATCCCTTTCGTTGAAGATAGCGCCCGGCAGCGTCGTCGTGGTGACGGGCGCGAACGGCGCCGGCAAGACGACTCTGGCACGCATGATCATGGGCCTTCTGGAGCCGGCGCGTGGCCATGTGTTGGTGGACGGGTTGGATCTGAAGCAAGTGGCGCCTGAGTGGTGGCGCCGCCAGGTGGTCTTCCTGCCGCAGGACCCGGCGTTGTTCAACGCTACGATCCTGGAAAATCTGACAATGAATAAGCCGGATATCGACATGACGGAATTGAACCGCATCGTCGATGCCGTCGGGCTTCGAAAATACCTCGATGAAAGCGCCAACGGCTTCGATACGCCGATCGTCGATAACGGCTGGCGTCTTTCCGAGGGCATCCGCCGACGCATCGCGCTGGCGCGCGCCTTAACCACCGGTGGCATGCTGGCGTTGATCGACGAACCGACGGAAAGTTTGGATGCCGAAGGCTGCGCCGCCGTGCACGCGGTGCTGGGGCATTTGGCCAAGACCGGGCGTACCATTGTCGTGATGTCGCACGACCCGAACATCGTGAAGGGGCCGCACACGGTGATCGATCTTAACGTGAAGCCGGAACCCAAGGTGACTGTATCGGTGCCCAATCCAATGCCGGCGGCTAATGTGCCCGCGGCGGCGGCTTCGGCGCCGATTGCTCCGGCCGCGATGCCTGCGGTACCGTCGATCGCCGCCGCCGAAGCGAAGGCGTCCGGAGGGCGGCGGAAAAAAAGAGTGATGCAATGACCGACCCGCTCGCCGCCGCGCTCGCTCTCGCGTCGAAGGCACCGACTTCGGACGCTGACGCCGAGGGCGAGATCGTTCAGCATCAAACGCCCGCCGATCCGCCGCCGCCGTCGGAACAGATCGCGGCGTCGACTCATTTCACTTTTGCCCTATGTGCGGCGGTCGTCATCGGCTTTGGCGTGTGGTCGTCGGTGTCGACGCTCGACATCGTCAGCATGGCCCAGGGCGTCGTTATTCCATCGAGCCAAGTGAAGACCATCCAGCATCTAGAGGGCGGAATCATCCGCGAAATCCGCGTCCGCGAGGGCAGCAAGGTCGAAGCCGGCCAGCCGCTTGTCGTGCTGGAGCCGACCACCAGCACGGCCGACGTTGGCGAACTCAAAGTACGGCTCGCCAGCCTGACCGCCGATATTGCCCGGATCGAGGCGCTGCTCAAGGACGCGCCGAGGCCGCTGTTTCCGGAAGGCTTCGCCGAAAAACATCCCGATCTCGTGCGCCAGGCCGTCAATCGTTTCGACACCCGCCGCAAGCGCCGGGACAGCGAGGTGCGCAGTCAGCAGGAAACGATCATTCAGCGCCAGAAGGAGATGAAGGACATCCGCGGCCAGATCGCCAACGGCCAGCAGAGCCTGAAATTGGTCAGGGAACAGATCTCGATCAGCGAGGCGCTGCTGAAGGACAATCTGACCAATCGTTTCTTGCATCTCGATCTGCTGAAAGAATCGAAGCGCATCGAAGGCAAGATCGAGTCGGACACAACCCTGCTCGAGCGCAATCAAGCGGCCATCGCCGAAGCCCAGGCGAATCTCGCCAAAATCCACGCCGCCTACGACGAGGAGAACCAGAAGGCGCATGACGAGGCCCGCCTCAGCTTCGGCGAGTTCACCCAGCGCATCTCCAAGTTCGAGGACAGTCTGAAGCGTACGCTGGTGCGGTCGCCGGTCGAAGGCGTGGTCAAGACGCTCCATGTGGTGACCGTGGGCGGCGTGCTGCGCCCGGGCGATCCGATTCTCGACATCGTTCCCGGCGGCGACAGATTGATCGTCGAGGCC
>CAZDFF010000090.1:0-6189 GCA_964504425.1 uncultured Hyphomicrobiales bacterium | reverse complement strand
ATCCGAACCGCGGCCAACGCGTCCTCGCCTCGCAGCCGCTGCCTGTCCAGATCGTCAGCGAATCGGCCCAATCGATCTCGAAGGGGACCGACGAGCCATGGCGTCTCGACCTCGTCGATCGTCGAGGCCAAGCTGCCGACTGGCGATATCGGGTACGTCGTCGAAGGCCAGCCGGCGATGATCCGGCTCGCCAGCTCGGACTCGATTCGCTTCTCGGGACTGAAAGGAACCGTGGTGAACGTCAGCCCGGACACCATCGTCACGCCGGAGGGCCAGCCGTTTTATAAGGTGCGGATCGCGACGGAAGGCGATGCCTTCAAGCGCGGCAATACCAAATACACGCTTTTTCCGGGTATGCAGGTGATGGCCAGCATAGAGACCGGGACGCGCACGGTCCTGGAATACATTACCGATCCCCTGCGTCAGTCGCTCAGTTCGGCGCTGCAGGAACGTTGATCTTAATCGAAAGGAGTTGGCCATGAATCGCAGGCATTTCCTGGCCGCGTCCGGCGGCGCCGTGCTTTCGGCTTGTCCGGTCTGCCTTGGCGCCGCGCGTGCCGACGAAAAGGGCCAGGGCCATCATTGGGCCTATCACGGTTCCGGCGGCCCGGAGCATTGGGGCAAGCTCGCGCCCGACTTCAAGACGTGCGAGATCGGCATGCAGCAATCTCCGATCGCGGTCGAAAAGGGTGTTCGCGCCGACCTCGGCCCCATCGGCATCGATTACAAGCCGATGCCGCTTCGCGTCGTCAACAACGGTCACACCATCCAAGCCAATTGCGATCCCGGCAGCGGGTGCCTGATCGACGGCGTACGCTATGAACTGAAGCAGTTCCACTTCCATCACCCGAGCGAGCATTTGCTCGAGGGCCGAGCCTTCGACCTGGAAATCCATTTCGTGCACGCCGCATCGGACGGACGGCTCGCGGTCTTGGGCGTGATGGTGCAACCGAATTCCGACAATCCGGCCTTAACGCCGATTCTCGACGCGATGCCGAAGGAAGCCGGGAAGGAAACAACGCTCGGTGCGCCGTTCGCACCGAATTCGCTATTGCCTTCGCGGCGCGGTTATTTTCGCTATTTTGGATCGCTGACAACGCCGCCGTGCTCCGAAACGGTCCTCTGGTCGGTCTTCGGGCACCCGATCGTGGCGTCGATGGATCAGATTCGCAAATTCGCGGCGCTGTTTCCCGGCAACGCCCGACCGGTGCAACCGGTGAACCGGCGGATGGTGCTGTTCGGCGGTTGAGTCTCGTTCCGGTTGGGACCGACGAAGGCCCGCGCGGCCAGCAAGACGGCGAGCGCTGCCGCCGCCGCCAGGAACGCCCACCCCAACGTCGTCTGCTGATCCAACCGATAACCTACGCAAAGACGGGTGGGCGAGACCGTGTAGAGCCAACCCAGCACCAGCAGCATGGCGACCGCGTGGGCCCAGACGACGCCCCTGACGATGACATGCGCCAACGGCCAACTGGCGGCGACGGCACCGCCGATCAGCGTCGGCACGGCCGCGAACTTGATTGCTTCGACAAGCGGAATCGTCAGCGCGGCGTCGAGGCTGCGCGGCAGCATCCAGCAGGCCATCGCGAAGGTCGCCGTCAAGATACCGGCGATCCCGCCCGCATTGAAGCCCGCCGCACGCCAACCCACCGAGCCGATGAGTCCATGGATTGCGATCCCGCCACCGAGAGCAAGCAGCGGCAGTTGCACCAACATGTGACCGAGCATCGAGGCCTCGAGCGCGTGCCGGACGGGCGGCAGGGCCAGAATGGCCAGCAGCAGGATGCCGGCGGACGCATTGCGATGGGGTCCGGTCATCGGATGGCCGCCAAGTCCGTGAGTACGGCCGCCGTGTCCTCGATGTCGTAGATGCGCGCCAGTCGTCCCCCAGCATCGACGAAATGAATCGCCGCGTTGTGGTCGAGCCCGGCCATGCCGTCGTCGATGACGACCACCCCGAAGGCATCGAGCAACGCCTTCAAGTTGCCCGGGTCCGCAACGCGCGCGAATCGCCATCTCCTGCCGTCCGCGCCATGAGCACGGGCGTAATCGCGGAGCGCGTCGCGGGTATCGTGGGTCGGATCGAAAGTAATGCCGACCAGAACCGGGGTTCTGTCCCCGCCAGCCGGCATCGTCGCGTTCAAAGTCTGGAACGCCGCCGTTAGCCGGGTGCAAACCGTCGGGCATCGAGTGTAAAAAAACTCGATCAGCACGGGTCGGCCCTTATAGTCGCTCAGGCGAAATGCCGCCCCATTCTGATCTTCAAGCGCGACGTCGGGAAGCGAGCGCGGCCTGGCTTCGATGCTCAGTCGCCGCGCGCCTTCCGCCGTGATGGCGCGAAAGCCCTCGGTCGCATGGCCGATGGCGGAAAATCCCAATGCCGCCACGGCCAACGACGCCAGGATCGCACGCCGGATCATCGGCCGTTTAGCAGTTTCGGCACGCGGGCGAGGAAGCGCACCACGAAAATCGCGACCGCAATAACGACGGCGGCGGCAAAAACCGACGCTATCCGATCCATCGGTATCCATTCCGGCAAGTGCTCGGCCCATCGCCGCGGGACCCCGGCCTTACCCGAATACAGGAAGGAGAACACGAAGCCGATGCCGCCGACGGTGAAGAGCAGGACGGCAAGCCGGTCGATGAACGGCGTGACGCCGTTGCTGTCGGCGATGAAGTACATGAAGCCGAACACCATCGCGGCCATACCGAGCAGCAGATAGAAGTGGAAGTGCCCAGGTACCCACAACGTATTATGCAGCACTACGTTGGCGGCGATGGTCGCGTCGATCACGGCCGGAATCACGCCCGCGGACCAGCCGAACATGGCAAGGAAGATGAGCGCCGATGCCGTCGTCCATTTGATGGCACTGCGATGCACGATGGCCAATGCGCCGAACGCGGTTACGACCAGGACCGGCAGGCCGCTGACATAGGAAAGGATTTGCGCCATGACCAAGGCCCATTTCGGCATCACGAAGTCCATCAGAAGATGGTGTGGATAAACGGCGAGAACCAAAATGGTCGACGCAGTCCAGGCCGCGAGGAATACCTTGTTCACCTTCCACGGCCGACCCGTTGCCGTGGCCAGGATTTCATAGACCGCGATCACGGCCATGTAGATCGTCGAATTGATGAACACGTGGCCGAAGAAGAAAATCATGTTTTTCGCCAGCAACGGGTCGATAGCGAACTTCGGCACGAACGCATTGATGATACTGATGGCGATCACGGCCGCGCCGCTGGTGATGCCGAGGACGTTTATGATGACGACCATGGTGCTGGCGACGACGGCGGCGGGCGGGGCTTCCGCCGATCCGAACAGGGCGGGCCAGCCGAGCGAGCGGCCGAGGCCGCCGTAGGTCACGATCAAGCCACGCCCGGCTTCCAGAAACAGGATCAGGAATCCGGTACCGACCAACAACAGACCCAGCAGATAGATGATCGCGGTGGTCACCGACCACGCGCCGCCGGACATGACCGGCAGCGGGTAAAGGAACGTCCAGGCCGCGCCGAAGCCGCCGATGAAAATCGCGCCCAGGATCAGGACCACGCCGATCAAAAACAGCGCCAGGGACACCGCCAGCACCACCGGGAATAATTTCACGTGCTTGGACAGGAAGTGCCACATGATGGCCGACGTCGACAGCCCCGATATGCCGACCAAGCCGACACCGTGGGCGGTCATGATTTGGTAGAAAATATCCGGCGGCAGCGGCAGGATTTCCGCTTGCGCCAGGCGCATGACCAGGCCGAGCGCCATCATCAACAGAAAGACGAGGGCGCTGATGCCGAGATAGACGGTCACCAGCGGATGGACTTTGGCGGTGCCGGCGGGCGTTTCGGCGGGCACGGCGTCGACGGTCGGGGTCATGGCGGTCATGGTTGTTCTCCGCTTCCTCGTTATCGGACGACGATCTCGGCCGTCATCTGATGATGGATCAGGCCGCAGTACTCCAGGCAAAGAACCTTATAGGTGCCTGGTTTCGCGAACGTATAGATCATGCGGTTGACGTAACCGGGCATGGCCTGGACCTGGGCCAGCACCTTCAAATCGGGACTGTAGAGCGCGAACCCATGGTTGACGTCGCTGCTGGTGACGCGGAATTCCACCGGTGTGCCGACCTTGGCCTCGGTCGCGCTCAGCGTCCAGGCCCATTGCTTCGCGGTCGCGTCGATCACCTGAGCGCCGGCGACCGTCGCCTTGGCTTGCGGATAGGGAAGAAGCGGCAGCGTCCAGCCGGCGACACCGACGCCCAGCGCGACCAGGGCGATAAACCAAACGCGACGCACTTTGGCGGCCTTCGGGAGAATGCTCTCGTATGACGCCTTGTCGCGCGCGCTCAGCACGATCCAGGCGAAGACGGCGGCGAGTGCCGCGATCAGAATCCAGCTGATGCTCCATGCGGTATCTTGAATCATGTCGACCTCCTACTGCCCGGGCCGCTTCAGCGACCCTGGGAAACCATGAACGCGACGGCGGCCTTGATGTCGTCATCGGTCAGCTTGTCGTTGCCGCCGCGCGGCGGCATGTCGCCATTCTTGCCCGAAAACCCCTTGCGCGCGTGCTCGACCAGTGTGTCCATACCTTTGGCGATGCGCGGTGTCCATAGTGCTTTATTGCCGATCTTGGGCGCCCCGCCCAGGCCGGTGCCGTGGCACGGTTGGCAGGTCGCGGCCCACACCTCCTTGCCTTTGGCGAGATGCGGGTCGGTGGGTGTCGGCAGCATGGCGGCGGTGATCGGTCCGTCGGCGGCGACGGCCGCCTTCGGCGCTTCGTCTTTTTTCTTGGCGTCGGGCTTGGGCGAGTCCTCCCCGCACGCGGCGGCGAATGCCACCGCGCCGAGGATGACCGTCAACGCCAACAGGCGTGGAGGGATCATGTGGGCCCCTTTAGGATTTGGTCGGGATGCGAATGACCACGCCGCCCATTACGTCGCCAAGCTTAAAGTCCTTGCGGGGCGTGTCCTTGTGTTCGTTGTGGCAGGTCACGCAGGCGGGCGCGATGGCGGTGTCGGCGTAGATCGCCGTGAAGTACGTCTTGTCGCCCAGCTTTTCGGTCGTGTAGTAATTTTTGCCTTTGTTGTCGACGACGTACTGCAAGCCGGTTTTTTCAGCTTCGGTGCGGGGCGCGTTCTGCTTGTTGACGGGCCATAGCGAGAGCAGTTGATAGGCGAAATCCTTATTGTTTTCGGCGGCCATTTCCGATCCGTAGCGGAACATCTGCGCCGGCAGCGGCAGGGCCTTTTCGTCTTTCCAGTGTTCGCTGGCCTTGATGACCTTTTCCTGGTTCTGCAGACGGTTGACGACCAGCCGCGTGTAGACGGTGCGGTCGGCGGCCATCACGGAATGCAAGGCGTCGGACATTTGCTGCGGTTGAATGCCCTTCGGCTTGTCGTCGAACAGGCATCCGGCCAGCGTGCCGGCGGCGACGACCAGACAACCGGCCGTCATCAATGTTTTCGGGAAGTTTCTCATGTGCGTCTCCATACGGTTAAAGCCTCGATGCGTATCGGCGTTCAGTGTTTCTTCCCGGCGCCTGGATTGTTTTTTCTAAACTCTAGGCGGCGCTTGACCCAGGCGGTGCTTTCGATCTTGCGAGCGGGATCGCCCTTGAAATTGGCGGCAATGAGATTCTTGTCGGCCAACGCGTCGACGGAAAATTCGTAGCCGTGGCAGGACATGCAGACCGGTCGGATCATCTTTTCGTTCGGCCGCAGTCCGACGTTCTGATTGTGCTGGACCAGGACGGTCTTCGTGCCCTCGTCGGTCGTATGCGCTTCGCGCGGCAGGTGACAGGTCGCGCAGCTGACGCCCGAACCTGAAGGCGCCGTTCCCGCCAGTTCCGCCTGCCATAGCTTGAAGTGCGTGGACGCACGGTAAGCCTTGGTGTGGTCGTCGGCGTGACAGCTTTCGCAGGCTTCGACGGCAGCGATCTTGGTTTCGAAACCGTGCGCGCCGTGGCAGGTCGTGCAGCCGAGCGTCTTTTCGTGGGCGTCTTTTTTCATCGGCACGCGCGCCATGGCGGGCGTCATCGGCGACAGGTTCTGCGCCAGCCGCATGCCGTGCTTGCCTTCCACGAAACTCTTGGCTTCGCCGGCATGGCAGGTTCGGCATTCGGCCAGCGTGGGTTTGGCGATCCAGCTTTTCGCCCGCGTCGCCGGATCGGTACGGGTGTGGCAATCGGTG
>CAZDFF010000089.1:9609-12629 GCA_964504425.1 uncultured Hyphomicrobiales bacterium | reverse complement strand
ATACCAGATCATGCGCAACGCCTCGATCGCGGTGCTGCGCGAGATCGGGGTCGAGACCGGCGGCTCGAACGTGCAGTTCGCGGTCGACCCGGACAGCGGGCGGTTGGTGGTGATCGAGATGAACCCGCGCGTGTCGCGCTCCTCCGCGCTCGCTTCCAAGGCGACCGGCTTCCCGATCGCCAAGATCGCGGCCAGGCTCGCCGTCGGCTATACGCTGGACGAGCTGACCAACGACATCACCGGCGTGACGCCCGCCAGCTTCGAGCCGACCATCGATTACGTGGTCACCAAGATCCCGCGCTTCACGTTCGAGAAGTTCCCGGGCACCGAGCCGTTGTTGACCACGTCGATGAAATCGGTCGGCGAGGCCATGTCGATCGGGCGCACCTTCGCCGAATCCCTGCAAAAGGGCCTGCGTTCGATGGAAACCGGCCTGACCGGCCTGAACGCCCCGGAAATCCCCGTCGCCGACGAGGACAGCCTGATCCAGGCGCTGTCGCAGCGCCGGCCCGACCGCATTCTTCTGATCGCCGAGGCCTACCGAAAGGGCCTGACGACGGAGAAGATCGCCGCCGCCTGCAAGTACGATCCCTGGTTTCTGGAACGGATCCGGGAAATCGTCGAGGCCGAGAACGAGGTCAAGGCGAAGGGCCTGCCGGACGACGGCCCGGGCCTGGCCCGCCTGAAGCAGATGGGCTTCGCCGACGAACGCCTGGCCGAACTTGCCGCAACGACGCCCGCCGACGTGAAGACGCGTCGCGAGGCGGTGGGCATTTCACCGGTGTTCAAGCGGGTCGATACCTGCGCCGCCGAGTTCCCGGCGAAGACGTCTTATATGTATTCCTGCTACGAGGGCGACGGAATCAACCCGCCCGAGTGCGAGGCCGATCCGAGCGACCGGCCGAAAGTCGCCATCCTGGGCGGTGGGCCGAACCGCATCGGCCAGGGCATCGAATTCGATTACTGCTGTGTGCACGCCGCCTACGCGCTGTCGGAGGCCGGCTACGAGACCGTCATGGTCAACTGCAATCCGGAAACGGTGTCGACCGATTACGACACGTCGGATCGCCTCTACTTCGAGCCGCTGACCGCCGAGGACGTCATCGCACTGATCGACGTCGAGCGCAGCAAGGGCCGCTTCCACGGCGCGATCGTGCAGTTCGGCGGCCAGACGCCGCTGAAGCTGGCGGCCGCGCTGGACGCCGCCGGGATTCCCATCCTCGGCACCTCGACCGACGCCATCGACCTGGCCGAGGACCGCGAACGCTTCCAGGCGCTGCTGAAGAAACTGAAACTGCGCCAGCCGGCCAACGGCCTGGCGCGGTCGGAAAAGGCGGCCGAAGCCGTCGCCGAGCAGGTCGGCTATCCGGTCGTCATCCGGCCTTCTTATGTCCTCGGCGGGCGGGCCATGGAAATCGTCCACGACGTCGAGAGCCTGCGCCGCTACATGGGCAGCGCCGTCAAGGTTTCGGGCAAGAGCCCGGTCCTGATCGATTCCTACCTGCAGGATGCGATCGAGGTCGACGTCGACGCCATCGCCGACGGCACCGACGTCTACATCGCCGGGATCATGCAGCACATCGAGGAGGCCGGCATCCATTCGGGCGATTCCGCCTGCTCGCTGCCGCCCTATTCGCTGAGTGCCGAAGCCGTCGACGAATTGGGCCGCCAGACCGCGGCGCTGGCCCGCGGCCTCAACGTCGTCGGCCTGATGAACGTGCAGTTCGCGATCAAGGCCGGCGATATCTACGTGCTGGAAGTCAACCCGCGCGCCAGCCGCACGGTGCCATTCGTCGCCAAGGCGACAGGCAAGCCGATCGCCAAGATCGCCGCGCGCGTGATGGCGGGGGAAAAGCTGGCCGCGTTCGGCCTGGGGCAAGCGCCGGGCACGACGCACCGGATGCCGCCGGCGCTCGATTACGTGGCGGTCAAGGAAGCGGTGTTCCCGTTCGCTCGTTTCCCCGGTGTCGACACCATCCTGGGACCGGAAATGAAATCGACCGGCGAGGTCATGGGCATCGACGTCGATTTCGCCCGCGCCTTCGCCAAGTCGCAATTGGGCGCGGGCACCAAGCTGCCGGCCCAGGGGACGGTCTTCATTTCGGTCAAGGACAAGGACAAGCCCGCCGCGCTGGGTCTTTCGCGGCGGCTCAACGCGCTCGGCTTCAAGCTGGTCGCGACCTCGGGCACCCAGCGGCTGCTGGCGGCCGAGGGCATCCCGGTCAGCCGCATCAACAAGGTCCTGGAGGGCCGCCCGCACTGCGTCGACGCCGTGATGTCGGGCGATATTCAACTGGTCATCAACACCACCGAAGGAGCGCAGGCCATCGCCGACAGCTATTCGATCCGGCGCGAGGCCCTGGTCGGCAACGTGCCGCATTACACCACGATCGCGGGCGCCGACGCGGCCGTCCTGGCGATGGAAGCGCTGGCGCGAGGCGCGCTTGATGTAAAGCCGCTCCAAGGTTATTTTAAAACCCAATCGTAACACCCCGGCGACGTTGGCTTGGTGGCGGTTTTTGGTGGCTTCGGGCCGAAAGCCGGGGGATGGCGCGTTCCGACGGGCGTGCCGATGAAGAGGCGGAAATGGATAAGATTCCGATGACCCCGGAAGGGTTCGCCCAGCTCGAGGACGAACTGAAGCGCCTAAAGTTCACGGAACGCCCGGCGGTGATTCGCGCCATCGCGGAAGCGCGCGAGCACGGCGATCTTTCGGAAAACGCCGAGTATCACGCCGCACGCGAGCGTCAGAGCTTCATCGAAGGCCGCGTCATCGAGTTGGAAGGCATCATCAGCCACGCCGAGGTGATCGACCCGACCAAGTTTTCCGGCGATACAGTACGCTTCGGCGCGACCGTGAAGCTGGCCGACGAGGACACCGACGAGGAGACCGACTACAAGATCGTCGGCTCCCACGAGGCCGACATCGCCAAGGGCCGGCTTTCGGTCACTTCGCCCTTGGGCAAGGCCCTGATCGGCAAGACCATCGGCGACGCGGTCGAGGTGACCACGCCGCGCGG